>JAIHVJ010000328.1 GCA_022720335.1 Collinsella sp. | reverse complement strand
GAAAGACGCCGCTGCGGTTAAGGCCAAGGTCGGCGTGGTGTTTCAATACCCTGAGCGTCAGCTGTTTGCCGAAACCGTGGCGCAGGACGTGGCGTTTGGTCCGCATAACCTTGGCTTGCCGCAAGATGAAGTCGACCGTCGTGTCGAGTCATCGCTCTCACGCGTGGGCCTCGACCTTTCCACGGTCGGCGACAAGAGTCCCTTTGAGCTTTCGGGCGGTCAGCAACGGCGTGTGGCATTCGCCGGCGTACTCGCCATGGAGCCCGAAGTCCTGGTACTCGATGAGCCCATGGCTGGGCTCGATCCGGCTGCTCGCAGGGATTTCCTAGGGCTCATCGATCGACTCCATCGCGAGGGCCTGGCCGTTGTCATGGTTTCGCACAGCATGGATGACCTGGCAAATTGTTGTGACCGTATCGTTGTGATGAACGAGGGCGCGGTGTTTGCCGAGGGAACGCCCTCTCAGGTTTTTGCGCACGCGAACGAGCTTAAATCAATCGGCTTGGGTGTTCCCGCTGCCCAGCGCATGGCGCTGGCGCTTGCGAAGGCAGGCGTGCCGCTGCGCTTTGACGGCCTCTATACGGTTGAGTCGCTGGCAGACGAGTTGGTGGACCTGCTAATCGGTCGCTCGGGCGGTCCTTCTAACGTCGCGGACATTGCTAATTCCAAGACGGTCGCGCGAGAGGAGGGCTGCTGATGGAGGCGTTTTCGTTTGGCAGTTACTATCCCGGCGATAGTGCAATCCACCGCCTGGACCCGCGAACCAAGTTGCTCTTGGGCTTTGTGTTTCTGATCACGACGCTCACGGTCAGTGGCTTCCGCGGACTGGTCCCGGTCGCAATTTTCGTTGTGCTGACCTATGCCGTGTCTCGGGTGCCGGTTCGTCGCGTTCTGTCGTCGATGGCGCCGCTGCTGGCAATCGTCGTCGTGGTCGCGGTGCTCAACTTGTTTACTGATCAGAGTGGGCGCATCCTGTGGCAGCTCGGCTTTTTGCAGGTGAGCGAGGGCTCGCTGCGTTCTGCGGCGTTTATGGCGTGCCGTCTGACGTTGATGATGGCCGGCATGAGCGCCATTACACTCACCACGCCGACGCTCGACCTCACCGCGGGCTTTGAGCGTCTGCTCGCACCGTTTGCACACGTGGGGCTCCCCGCGCATGAGCTCGGCATGATCATGGGCATCGCGTTGCGCTTTATGCCGCAGTTCGCCACAGAGATGAAACAGACGGCCGATGCGCAGGCAAGTCGCGGAGCGCGCGTGACGGGCGGTCCGCTCGGTGGCGTACGCATGCTCGGCAGTGTGGCGATCCCGCTGTTCACCGGCGTGTTCCGCCATGCCGAGACGCTGTCTGCTGCCATGGATGCACGCTGCTATCATGGCGAGCAGGGCCGCACGCGCCTGCATGCGCTTACGTTTGGCCGCGGCGATGCGTTGGCGGCGGTGGTGACGGCGTTGCTGCTCATCTGCGTCATCGTCATCAATCTTCAACT
>JAIHVJ010000327.1 GCA_022720335.1 Collinsella sp. | reverse complement strand
GCATGCGGCCAGCGCATGTGCATGCGGGCAGTCTCTGCCGGCGATGCGTCCGAGGCCCCGTTTATCGCCCACCCTACGCGGGCCTTCGCAGCCACGGACGTCGACAGCGACCACTTCCCCATCGTGCCCGCCGCCGAGCTCGACATGGTTGTCGTGCCGCTCGTGGCTTTCGACCGCACCGGCGCGCGCCTGGGCTACGGCGGCGGCTGTTACGACCGCTACCTGCCCACGCTTTCGGCAACATGCCAGGTCGTCGGCATCGCCTTTGACGAGCAACGCGTCGACCACGTTCCCACCGATGCGCACGACCTGCCGCTGTCCCACATCGTCAGCGCCTAGCCGCCGCTGTATCGCACCCGCAAGATGAGCGTGGAAAATCTCCCACTTTGAGCCCCCTTACGAGCCAAAAACGGGAGATTATCCATGCTCATTCAACAAGCGTCCGAAAATCCACGCTCGTCCGTCCGATTTTCCACGCTTGTGCAGCCAAACGCCCTGCAACTGCCTCAGCACGCACGCGGCACGCCGGCGACCTTGAGCTTGCGATCGAGTTTTGTCGGATCCCTTAGATCATCCCAGCACAAGCGCACGATTTTGCAGTTATCAAGCAGCGAAAGCCTCGACTCGCGCTGGCGCTCATCGAACTGCGCCTTCGCGAGCTTGCCCTCCTCCGCCGCCTTCTCGCTTTTAACGAATCCGTCGAACTCCCCGATAATCAGCCGGTCGCCCACGCGCCACAAGTAGTCGACGCGATACGGTCGTCCCGGCTCAACCGGGTCGAACAGCTCAACTTGCAGCTCCGGCGTCTGCCAGCCGCGCTCGATCATCAGGGCACGCGCCTTGGACTCGCCGCCGCTTTCCGACAGCCCATCGGCACATCGTGCAACCCTGCGCGCCGTCACAACGCCGCGACGATTCAGGCCAAGCTTGTCGACAGTCTCAACGAGATGCTCCTTCGACAAAAGTTGCTCATGGAGCGCCGAATCCGCGATGATCAGTCCCTCGACAAACGATGCATCGACCAAGCAATCCGTAATCGTTTGATCGATATCGGTTACGGCGATATCCATCTGGGTGGCCCGTGTTTGACGAGCATAGCGATGACGAATGACCTGAGAGCCCGGCGTCGTCGATTGGGCTGGCATCGCGGCGATATGGATGTGCGTCAAATTGGCATGCGAAACCGAAAGGCCATAGATAACAGCCGCCGTATAGGAGCAAAATGTCCAGTCGGGGTGCTTTTGCGCAAGCGCCCGCACCCGATGCAGATAACGCTGCCGAAACTTGAGCTCGGACCAGTATTCCGGACGCGCATACAGCCCCGGCATGACCGCTTCGAGACTTCCCGCCTCCGCCCGCCGCTCAATCTGCTTTGCCTCCGCCGCCGTGCGCGCGTACACGCAGCTCATCTGCTGTTCGCATGCTTTAATGTGACTTGCAAGCCTTTGATTCGCCGTCATGTTTCCCATGTCGCCTCCCAAATCTTGGAAC
>JAIHVJ010000326.1 GCA_022720335.1 Collinsella sp. | reverse complement strand
GTGCGCGACATGCGTGTCGAGGCAAGCGACAAGCTCAGCCGCATGCCGCTCAGCTTTATCGACAGCCATGCCCACGGCGACCTTATGAGCCGCGTGGTCAACGACGTCGATCAGGTGGGCGACGGTCTGCTGCAGGGCTTTACGCAGCTCTTCACCGGTGTTATCACCATCGTGGGCACGCTCGCGTTTATGCTCTCCATTAACCTGACCATGACGCTCGTGGTGGTACTCATCACGCCGCTTTCCATTTTTGCAGCTGGTGCTATTGCCAAGCTTTCCAACAAAAGCTTTACGGCACAGCAGCGTATTCAAGGGCAGCTCGGTGGTCATATCGAGGAGTACGTAGGCGAGCAAAAGCTTGTCGACGCCTTTGCCTATGGCCCTAACGCCCAGCAGCGCTTCGATGCCCTCAATGCCGAGCTCTACACCGCGGGCGAGCGCGCGCAGTTTATGGGCTCGCTCTCCAACCCCGGCACGCGCTTTATCAATAACATCATTTATGCCGTGGTCGCTGTGATCGGCTGCGTGGGCGTGATCACGGGCGTGCCGGCGGCGCTCACGGTGGGCGGCGTGCAGATCTTTCTGTCCTACGCCAACCAGTACACCAAGCCGTTCAACGAGGTCACCAACGTCATTACGCAGATCCAGACCGCGTACGCCTCGGCGCGCCGCATGTTTGCGCTGCTCGATGCGCGCGAGCAGGAGCCCGACGCGTCGGACGCCGTAGAGCTTGCCGCCCCGCAGGGCGAGGTCGCCTTTGAGCATGTGGACTTTAGCTACGTGCCCGACCGCAAGCTGCTGCAGGACATTTGCATTGACGCCAAACCCGGCATGCGCTTTGCCCTGGTCGGTCCTACGGGCTGTGGCAAGACAACGCTCATCAATTTGCTGCTGCGTTTTTACGATATCGATGCCGGTCGCATTGCGGTCGATGGCCGTTCCTCGCGTGACTACACGCGCGCAAGCCTGCGCCGTGCCTTTGGCATGGTGCTGCAGGACACTTGGCTGTTTGAGGGCACGGTGGCCCAGAACATTGCCTACGGTTGCCCCGATGCCACGCGCGAGCAGGTTATCGAAGCCGCCAAGCGCGCGCACGCGCACAAGTTTATCGTGCAGCTGCCAGACGGCTACGACACGGTGATTGGCGAGGACGGCGGCACGTTTAGCCAGGGTCAAAAACAGCTGCTGTGCATCGCGCGCGTCATGCTCACCGACCCGGCGATTCTGCTGCTGGACGAGGCGACCTCGAGCATCGATACCCGCACCGAGCTGCAGGTGCAGGCGGCGTTCGACGAGCTTATGGCCGGCCGCACAAGCTTTGTGGTGGCGCACCGCCTGTCGACGATCCGCAACGCCGACTGCATTCTGGTGATGCGCGACGGCCAGATTATCGAGCGCGGCACGCACGACGAGCTGCTAGCGGCAGGCGGCTTCTACGCCGAACTCTATCGCAGCCAATTCGCCCAGTGAGCAAGACGCGGGACATGTAACGC
>JAIHVJ010000325.1 GCA_022720335.1 Collinsella sp. | reverse complement strand
TGAGGGCAAGATTCCCGAGCACCTGCGCAACGAGCTGCTCTTTACGCCGTTTAAGCCGCAGCCCAACCCCACCATCGATATGACCCGCTCCATCCGCGAACAGGTGCTGCAGGGCGACAAGCTGCTCTTTTATCCCTACGAGGCCATGAACCCGTTCTTGGACCTGGTGCACGAGGCCGCCTATGACCCCGAGTGCATCTCGTTGCGCATCACGCTCTACCGCGTGGCCAAGCAGAGCCGCCTATGCGAGTCGCTGATCGATGCTGCCGAGAACGGCAAAGAGGTCACGGTGCTCATGGAGCTCCGCGCGCGCTTTGACGAGCAGAACAACATCGAGTGGGCCGAGCGTCTGGAAGAGGCGGGCTGCACCGTCATCTATGGTTCCGAGGGCTTTAAATGCCACTCAAAGATCTGCCAGCTCACCTATCGCGAGGGCATGGCGCTAACGCGCCTCACGCTTTTGGGCACCGGCAACTTTAACGAGAAGACGGCCAAACTCTACAGCGACTTTATGCTCATGACCGCCCATCCCGGCATCGGTGAAGACGCCAACCTGTTCTTCCGCAATCTGTCGCTGGGCAACCTGCGCGGCGACTACCGCTTCCTGGGCGTGGCGCCCGTCGGACTGAAAGCGCTCATCATGCGCGGGCTTGACCGCGAGATCCAGCGCGCCCTTGCCGGCGAGCCCGCTCGCGTGTTCTTTAAGCTCAACTCGCTGACCGACCGCGAGGTTATCGACAAGATCGCCGAGGCATCGTGTGCCGGCGTGCGCGTAGACATGATCATCCGCGGCATCTCGTGCCTCAAGCCGGGCGTTCCGGGCAAAACTGAGAACGTGCATGTCCGCTCCATCGTCGGACGCTTTTTGGAGCACGCGCGCGTCTATGCCTTTGGCGTGGACTCGGACATGATTTACCTGAGCTCGGCAGACATGATGACACGCAACACCGAGCACCGCGTGGAAATCGCCTTCCCTGTGCTCGACCCCACCTGCCGCGCCCTGGTACACGAGTACATGGGCATGCAGCTGCGGGACAACGTGAAGGCCCGCAGCCTCACGAGCGACGGCACCTGGGTCCCCGTAGAGCGTGCAGAGGGTGAGAAACCCTTCAACTCGCAGGAAGCTCTACTGGAGCGTGCCTATCGCAACGCCGAGGCCGCGCCCGAGCCCGTCATTGAGGCGAAACCCGCCCCCGAGCCCGAGCCGCAGACGGTAGCACCCAAGGTCCAAGAGGTCCAGGCGACCGTCATTGAGCCCGAGCCTGCACCTGCACCTCAGCCCGATCCGCAGGTCACCAAGCCCGCACCCGAGACGAGCGCCCGTCGCGATAAGCCCGCCGGCAAGACCAAGGCCATCGAGCGCCATCGCCCCGGCCGCGTGCGCATGGGCCTGGGTCTGATCGGCCTGGGTCTTAAGACGCTCATTACCGGCAAGACGAAATAGTCGTTTGTAGAAGCGCCCCGCATTTGAGGAAAGCCTCGGATGCGGGGCGCT
>JAIHVJ010000079.1 GCA_022720335.1 Collinsella sp. | reverse complement strand
ACGGCGCCCCCGGGGCCCGGATGGGGCCCCGGGGGCGTTCGGCTAGCTGCGGGAACGGCCTGTCCGCCTAATGTGTTCGGCTGAGATCGGAAATTAACCGTCGCACCTTTGGTCAACTGACGAAGAACCGGGAGGGTTCGAACCCCAGATACCCTTTTGGGGCACACCCGCTTAGCGGGCGAGTGTCTTCGGCCTCTCGGTCAGCTCTTCGTAACGGCCGTTTTAGCTGTAACTAAACTCGTCGGATGGAACAAGGGGAAAGGTATAGGAGCCGCGCACGCCGTAATGCCAACATGTCTCGGCTAAAGTTACTAGCTCTCGTGATAGGCCATAATCGACCGGCACGGATACCCTTCAGAGCCGCATTCCGCAGACGCTACGACCTTTCCGTCTTTATAAAACTCGACGTACCAAACGTACGTTGCCGCCCCCTCCCAATAGCTTGGCCTATCAGCGACCTTGTACGTAATAGAGGCGTCATCTGTCACAATCAACTCGCGCTTGGCGTTTGCAATGAACGCATCCATGTCGGCGATCACGCCATCGTCGCCCGCAGCGGCCTCCCCATCGTCGCCGCTATCGGATGCCGCTTCAGATGGTGCTTGAGATGCGCCAGTTCGATCGTCTGCAGCGCCAGAGCCGTCCTTCAAAGAGCTCTCCGAAGGCTCCGCTCCTTTGAATGCCTTCCACATATCGCTGCTTGCAGACGGCTTTTCAATGTCGGCCTCCGGATGCTCCCCGGCAATCTCGTCAAGAATTTTGCACGCTTCTTCACGCCCCTGGACCATCGTCTCCTGTGGTTTGCCACCATCCTCGACGGTCCTCACCAAGTAGGCGCCATTCTGTCTATCGAATTCCTTATTTTGAATTTGCACCGCGTCTACGACCTCAGGACCCTTTGCAGTAAGCGAAATATAGAAGTCTGCCTGGTTACAATCCTGACTACAAGTAAATTTAACGATGCCGTCCTTACAGACAGTAATGACTTGGCTCTCACCCTGAGCAATAAAACCGTCATACTGATTCGTCATATTGCTGGAGCCTTCTACCATCTCTGACGAAGGCATAACCGAAACGGCCTTTCCATCAACAAAGCAGTAGGCACCTACAATCGCCGAAATATCGTTCTGCGCATCGACAGACCCAATAAACAACTCGTCAATTCCGTCGCCGTTCAAATCATCGAAAGCATAGTAGTAGTTTAAAAAGCCGGGAGCATTCTGGCTGTCATAAACGAATATCTGCCCCAGCCCAGAATCATCGCCGCGCCCCAGAGCCCAGTCGTCGTAGTTGGCAGTACCAGCTCCCTTCTGCTCGCAATAGCTCACAAAGTCCTCGTAACGCGCAACCACGCCCTCGTAGGCCTTGTGCGCTTTCTTGTTAGCTGCCGCGACCTTCTTTTGAGACGACTTATTCTCGACTGCAGCCGGCTGTTCCTGCTGCTGCAGCTGAGGCAGCACAAAGGCCTCGTAAGCTTTGACCAGTGCGTAGGCGACACTAGCGGTAAAGATGATTGCTGCAAAAATGGCGACAAACGTAGGCACGGCAAAACGGCCGATCTGCCGACGCTGCATCATAAAGGCCGCAAAGGACATATGCTCAGAGGGCGCCGGAGAAGCGCTCTCTGCGCGAGATGCAGCAGGATCGCTCGTCGCTTTTCTATCAGCAGGCGCCTTTGGTGTACCTGAAAGAAGCGGCTGCTGAGCATTCGCCGGCGCATCATCCACATCCAACGGTTTTCCGCATGCGGAACAGTATCGCGCCCCGTCTTTGATCTTTGCCCCGCAGCTTGCGCAGTACATATATCTCCCCCCTAGAACTTCAGCATATCGAAACGATAGTCCACAGCCTGCAAACAGAAAAGGCCCAGGACAATTTGCTCGACTGTAAACCTTTTCTTTCACCTTTCAAATTCGCCTGACCCCACGCGGAAGGCATGCGACGGGCTACTTGCTAGGCGCGAGCCATGTGCAGCTTGATTGCCTTGAAGATGATGTTGGCAACCGAGACGATAGGCCAAAGTGCCACCATCGTCATCGGGGCTAATTCGGGAACAACCGGAACCGCTCCGTGAATCACGCTGCCCAACCAGTAAAAAAGCATCAGAACAACGACAGGAAGGCCCACGAGAACCACAAGTTCGATTAGCATAATCGTGATACCGATAATGCCGCCACCATAGACAAAGGGAAGCCTTACACCGCTGCGGTACAGCGAGATAATTACCTTCCAGGGACCAATCAGAAGCAGCCCCAGCAGAATCATATAGTCGAGCCCCAGTGAGCCCCCTCCCAGCACGTAATTGAAAAAGAGCACATAGAGCAACGAAATCACTGACGCTCGCGTAAGGGACCCGATGGACTCGCGAAGTGAATCTTGCAGGCAAGCAGCGGCCTCTGCATCCTCCGCCGCTTGAAACTGAGCCTCGACAGACTGGCTCTCAATCGGCCGGGCCTCGACGTAAATCGCGTCTCCCGCCGTGCTGGCCGCAGCCGCGACTGTAGGCGTTCCGCACACGCCGCAGAACTTGGCGCCGTCGTTAATCTCTGCTCCACACTGTTTGCAATGCATGATCGGGTCCTTTCTCGTTACCCCTTTTCTTGACGATCACAAGATACGATTGGCCGTTTATCCGATATAGAGATTTTGACCGGGTAATTTTCCTAAACGTGCTACGCTATTAAACCTTCAGCTAGAGACAGGGGTAACAATGTTTGAGTTCTCCCAAACACGCACCGTTGAAGGTTCGATTCCGTTTAAGAAAGTCAACCTCATAGAGAACGAACCCAATAGGCCCGTTGGCGAGGCCCAGCTTGTCTTTGAACTCTACATGCCCACCGAGCTGGCCGGCAGCAAAAGCAACGAAGGGCCCGCACACAGCGAGCGCCATGCCGATCTGATCAGGCTGGCATCATGCATCGAACCCACCGCCGTTAAAGAGCAGCCCTTCCGCGCAAGCCTCTTTAACGTACTTGATTACGCCGAACAGACCGGGCCGCTTTTTGGCAAGCACGCAATAGAATCCGTACGCGATTGGGCCAATGCCGCGATGGCAGCACTTATTGCCATGCGCATCCAGGAATACCTCAACGGGAGCTGCACCATCGCAAAGGTCTCCGCATTGGAAAGAATCGAGAAATCAGTGGTAACCTGCGCGGCAAACGGGTCATCCTTCAAGATCTACACCACTATCCTGAGGGCGGGCGGAGATTATACCGACTCATTCAAAAGCCTGCCCATCGTGCGCAAAATCGAATCCGATGCGGGATATTTCTACGCCTTTATGTTTATGATCGACGAGGAAGAATCCCTCGTTGCACTCAACGTGCTCTCTTTTGAACACGAGCTCACCGCCAATGACTTCAGTGTTTTGCAGGCGATGTTCTACATGGACGAAGACTCCAGCTTGGAGATTTCAGCACGACTCAAGGTCAACAATAGCGAGGAGAGCTTCTATGTAATCGACCCTCAAGCAGATATCCAGGAGCGCCGCGAAGAACTTGACGACGATGACCGCGATGCGCTCACCGCTTTGGTGCAGGCGCTCGTGATCTCGCATCTCTCGGGCGCGCACGTGGATGTGTTCCAGGGCAACGAGTCCACAGGGTTCCTTTCCTTTGACAGCTATCTCTCGTGGCTCTGGTTTGATTTTTCGCGCAAGCTGAGCACCGTCAAAATTGGCTATTGCGAGCAGTGTGGACGCGCCTACTCACTTGCCGGGCATCGAGGCGTCAAACGGCACTACTGCAGCGATCGATGCAAGACCGATGCCAAAAACGAGCGCACGCGCAAGGAGACGGCAAAGATACGCGAGTTGTTTGGAACGGGCGCCAGCGTACGCGACATCGCCAACGAGATAGAACGTCCCGCGGCCTACGTGCGCTCGCAGCTCAATAAATGGACCAAGCTTAAGCACGATCTGGATGTAGACATTGAGTTAAACGGCTTTGACAGCTCCGAGCTACTCAAACGCTGTACCATTGAGAAGCTCGACCTCAACAACCTCCTCAACGCCAAGCGCAAAAAGCAGATTCAGGACTTCGCCAAGCTCAAGCGACTCGTTAAGTAGAAGCCCTGTCATTTCTTCTCCGTCCGACTGGAAAATTGCTCACATACGTGTTAGTACTATATATGTTAGTAACACGCATATGAGCGAGGCATGCCATGTTTGTCGGACGCCAGAGTGAGCTTGAGTCCCTAGAAACCGCTTATCAAAAGGGTTCCTTCCAGTTTGTCGTAGTCTACGGAAGGCGCCGCGTGGGCAAAACAAGCCTGCTTCGCGCTTTTACGCAGGATAAGCCCAGTGTGATCTTCTTTACCGGGCAGCAAACCGTTGCAAGCGAAAACCTTGCGCTGCTCAGCCGCGAGATGCTTGGTGATAGTGCCGCAGGAGCAGCATTCCCTTCCATCCAGGTTGCACTCGAGTCCGTCTTTGAACGCGCCAAAGCGGAGCAAGTCATTCTGGTCATTGACGAGTATCCTTACCTCGCCGAGAGCGACCCGGGCGTGTCGTCGTGTCTGCAAACGCTTATCGACCGACACAAAGACAAGAGCAACCTGTTCTTGGTGCTCTGCGGATCGTCCATGAGTTTTATGGAACACCAGGTGCTAGGACACCAAAGTCCTCTCTATGGGCGCCGCACCATGCAGTTGCGCATCGACCCCTTTGTCGTTTTCGATGTAGCGCAAATGCTTCCCGATGCACCCATCGAGAGAATTATCGAGCTGTATTCCGTTGTCGGCGGCATGCCGCTCTATTTATCGCAGCTTGATAGCACGCGCTCCACGCAATGGAACCTTGAGCACGCTCTGTTGCGCCAAGATGCGTTTCTGTACGCCGAGCCCCAGAACTATCTGTTGCAGGAAGTCCGAAGCCCGGCTATCTACAATGGCGTCATAGCCGCCATCGCTAACGGCTGTGTACGTCCCAAGGAAATCGCCGATGTCACCCGACTCGCAACGCCACAAGTCGCGCGATTACTCGACGCATTGATTGATCTGCGAATCGTTGAACGCGTCACGCCCGTTGCCAAAGCAACAAAACGTCAGGTGGTCTATCGAATCTGCGATAACCTGTTCAGGTTTTGGTATCGATTTGTTCCGCAGTACACGGGAACAATTGAAGAGGGGCTCGGAGCCGCTGTTGCCGCGCGTATCGTCAAGCGCGATTTGTCTACCTTCGTGGGCCCCACATTTGAAGAGGTATGCCGCCAGTGGTTGATACGACAGGTCGTTGAGGGCGAGCTGGATGTACTGCCCAAGGCAATCGGCTCTTGGTGGGGCACTAACCCGGCAACGCGTCACCAAGAAGAGATTGACATTGTATTAGAGGATGCCGATGGCGAGCTCGTCGTTGGCGAGTGCAAATGGAGAAACGAGCCCGTAGATACCGACGTTCTTGAAACGCTCGAGCGGCGCAGTGCGCTGCTGGGCCGGCCGATCAAACAGTATTACTTGTTTAGCAAGGGTGGATTTAGCGAAGCGTGTCAAAATAGAGCGGCTCAAGCAAGCAGCGCGAGGCTTGTTGGACTCGAGCAACTACTATAAGAAAGGGGCTTGGAAACAGTTTTCCAAGCCCCTTTCAGTTTTTATTCGATTCCCACCTTTTTGAGCGTATCTTTGGTGACTTCCGCAACTTGATTGGGATCGACGTGGGATTCCCCCGAAATAGTGCCGTAACCTGAGGTTGAAAAATCAAGGAAATAATATGTCCGGTAATTGTGCCCATAGCCAAATTGCTGATATAGGGCATTATAGTCCGTCTCGGAAATTTCCTTGCCCTCCGACGCACAATAGTATTCGTAGCCATTGCCCTCGCTCGGCGCAACTCCCCAGGACTCGTAGTTGCTTACAAGCGAAAAAGCATCGCTTTTCTTGCCATATACCGAAGTATTGTCCCCGGCCAAAACCTGCCTTCCAGCAAGCAATGCCGTAATAGCATTGCTCATCTCATATGTTCTTTGGCTTACAAGGATGCTGTCGTCATCCGCTTTAATCAGCGGAAGAAACATCGTTCCTCCGTTGCTGTTATCAAGCCAATTTTGACTGTAAAGCCTCTTGATGCCACCATCAGCTGACGACCAAACCCCTACGGTGTAGGACTTCTGAAGTCCCTCCATATCTCCATTCCAGGCACTCTTTAGTTCGGCATCGCTCATACCGTTCACAACGGTCAAGAGCTCAGGCTGGCCATCCTGATCAAAATCAACGAGGTCGACAAGACAAAGCCCTCGCATCGCATAGACAGAATCAGCCACCTCAGCAATTTGCGGCTCTCCATAGCACGCGAGGTATTCCTGGCACTTTTGCTTGTAAGCGGCATACGTAGCGGTATTGTCCGCAGCGGTGCCTCCATCCTTCTTGTCGCCTTCGCCTGTCTTTGTATCGGCCTCGTTGGCCTTAGGCACCTCGAGAGAAACCTCTTTTACGGCATCAGCGGATTTAGAGTTATCGACGGCTTTGACGGGAATACTCCACTCGACTTTTGACTTGGAGTCCTTAACGGTGAGGGTATATTTTCCCGGTTTAACATCGGGAAACTGGCTTACCGTGAAGCCCTCGTCACCCTTAACCTCAGCGTTGGTGCTGTAGCCGTTGTCGCCGTTCAGGGTCACCGAGTACTTCTTGAGTTTCTCGCCCTTTGCGTCGGTCGGGGTGATCTTGGATTCTTGGACCACCACGATGGCCTTGTCCTGGCCGTAATGGGCAACGTCGCCGCCGGACTTGCTAAAGAACAGCAGGTAGCTAAAGATGGCAATGACTGCCAGGCCAACGACGACACCAACGATATAGAGCGCCTTGGGCTCCTTTTTCTGTGCGGATGCATTCGCCGCAGGAGCAGGGGCTGGCGCCGCGACGGGCTTGGCGACCGGATTGCTCAGTTTTGGTCGGTCGGCACGCACGGCTGGAATCGAAGGCGTTGCACCGGACGACACGTCGTCTTTAGGCTGGTCGTCTTCTTCGTCCGCTACGGGCTCGCTCTCCACGGGCGACTTTTCCTCCCCCGCCTCGGCACCGGCGAAAGGCTCCTTCTCCGTTTCGTCGCTAGCGAAAATCTCTTCCGCAGCCTCATTGATAACGGAAGGTTCTTCTGCCACTTCGTTGCTGACAGAGTTCAGCACCGCCTTTGCATCTTCGAGCGCATAGCCGCACTCGGTGCAGTATCGCAAATCGCCATCAAGCTCAAATCCACAGTTGGGACAGAACATGTTAGTCCTCCTTATCGACTTTCACCGTTGTACCGTCCTTGACCTCATCGGGGGTTACTTCGGACCCCATTTGAGACCCATCATCCCAAGACGCAACCAAAATCTCGCAATTGCCGTCCGCAAAAGAACCGAGCTCATAGTCTTCGGTGCGATACACCAGTCCCTTGGGTGTCACATACAAGCATGTTGAGCCCTTGATTGAATAGTCTGAAGAATTGCTCCGCATGAGCATAGAATTGTAATCAGACGGATACTCTCTGCCCATTTCCGTAAGATACGGCCAAACTGCCGAACTCATAGAACTGGCAAGATCCTCGGTATCAATGCCAAACATGTCCTGAGGGCTGACAGTATTACCCGTATGCAAATCAAAAATAACACCAGTCACATACGTGTTGCCATGCGGACCCCATCCCGTCGAATAGCGCTCGTCACGGATACAAAAATAGTTCTCATCCATGTACGTAACCGTCACGTTTCTCGATATGCAGGGAAATTCGCCGTCGGGGTACAGCTCAGCATCTGATTGCTCATTATCTGATGCTCGATTCGTTCGCTCCGCATCAATTTGAAGGGGCTCGAGAATCGCCTTGTTAATTTTGTCTGCGACGTCGTCTTTGGCGGAGCTCTTAAGTTAAGCAGCGTAAGCGATGCCTGCCGCGGCGATAAATGCGGCGATCATGATAGCAAACTGCGGCACCAGGCGGTTACCGACCTGACAGCGTTGCATAAAGAAGTTGTACATCTGAGAGTGACCGCTACTCGCAGTCTTCGAGACCGGTTCGGGGCTCGGTTCTGCTGTGGACTCGGCATTCGCGGATCCTATCGCAGAGTCCGTTTCGGTATCTGTGGGTTCCAATATGACTTCAGCGGACGATGATTCTCGCTCCGATGGCTCGGCCCTGGGCCCCTCCTCGGCCGCAGTCTTGCCCGAGAGCCCGCCCAAGGGCAGGCCGCATTCGGTACAGAATCGCGCATCGTCGCTTATTTTGCTACCGCATTTGGGGCAAAACATGGGCCTTCTTCTCCGATTTCCTTTAGTTTCGCTGAGTCGTAAGTCACTCACGCGCTGTACGCTACGTAGTTTAACTATTTCTTAAGCAAGCCAATAGGCCGCTTGAACAGACGCATACCCGCTCAAGTGACCCTATACCGGCTAGTTATCCTAGCTCACGGCATGAGTGTTAGTGTAAGAATTTTCGCTGAACAGGGCCGCACCTCGAAGCCCGAACCGATGCTCAACTTGAAGCCATCTTTATTTATCGAGATGGAGATATCGCCGCTGATATCCATATCATGCGCGCAGCCAACCGCCCTCATTTTTCGAAACCACCCGTCACGTTATCAGGAGCCCGAAATCAAAGAGATAGTAAAAGCCGATTGGGTCACACGTGATTCCATATGCCCCAATCGGCTATTCTGATTGTTTACACCTCAACGAAACCTAGGCGACCCATTTACACGCTCTAGCGCGCCGCATCAATTGCGACTCTGCCGCTCTCCAGCACGTGGACGCGCCCGTCGGCGAGCATCTGCACGACCTCGGGGTACAGCACGTGCTCGATCGCGTGGATGTGCTCCTCGAGCGTGTCGACGTCCCAGCCCTCCTCAACAGCAAGCGCACGCTGGGCGATAATGGGGCCGTTGTCGTAGATCTCGTTGGCAAAATGCACGGTCACGCCGGTCACCTTGACGCCGCGAGCAAACGCATCGCCGATCGCATGCGCGCCGGTAAAGCTCGGCAGCAGCGCCGGATGCAGATTGACCACGCGGTTGGGGAACGCCGCCAGCAGCGGCGTGTGCACCATGCGCATGTAGCCGGCCATGACCACGTACTCGCAGCCGCGCTCGAGCAGCTCATGCGCGATGATCTCGTCAGCGGCAATGGGGTCGGCATAGACATCCTTGGACAGCGTAAGCGTCTGGATACCCGCACGCTCGGCGCGCTGCAAGCCCTTGGCCGAAGGACGGCTCGACACCACAAGCTCAATCGAGGCGTTGAGCTTGCCGACGGCGATCAGGTCGATCAGCGCCTGCAGGTTGGTACCCGAACCGCTGATAAGCACGCCGATCTTGAGCGGCTCGGCCGTATCGGTGCCGGTCGGACGGGTGTAGGGCACAAAGCCCAGGCCCTCACTAGCAGCCATCTGCTCGTTAGCGCTCATCGGAGTACACGACCTTACCGGAACCCTCGACGCACTCGCCCACG
>JAIHVJ010000324.1 GCA_022720335.1 Collinsella sp. | reverse complement strand
TATCAGTGCAGGTAGATGCTTTGCACTTTTTAGAGAAAAGCCGGCGTGGTTGGAATTCCTCAATTCATCATAGTAAACCGGCATAGTTTCGTATTTCCAGCAGTTCCAAATTCGTCAATACGTCGGCGTTTGCAAAAAAGGCTTATAGGACAAAATGTGTGTCCACGTTGGGGGCATCGGCGCAGGTCGATGCCCCTTTTTCAGCCGTTTAAATTCCGTGCCCGCTTTTAACCGCTCGGACGAATGTGTGTCCGGTTGCCTATCGTTCCCGCAGGTAGATAACCTTTTCCGGAACCGTTAAATACCCTTTCGGAAGAGGTGCCCATGAAGGTCGTTTATTGCCCCTACTGCAGCGGTCGGACCAAGCGCAACGGCAGGACCTCGTCGGGGTCCCAGCGGTGGAGGTGCACGGCCTGCGGCGCGTCGACGACGGTGAGGTACGACGACACGGCGACAAGGCTGGACGAGTTCCTCGGGTGGCTCCTCTCCAAGGACTCGCAGGCCACGATGCCGGGCGGCGGGCGGTCCTTCAGGCGCAGGACGGCCGGGTTCTGGGAGGTCTGGCCCATGCCCGTCCCCGACGGCGAGCTCCACCGCGTGCTCTACGTCTGACCAGGGCGAAGGCCGAAGCGGTCGCGGCCCTGCGCGCCGAGGGGCACGCGCTCGGGCACCTGCTCGCATGCGCCGAGCTCAAGCGGTCGACCTACTACTACGCCCTCGCGCACCCGCCGAGGCCCACGCGCCCCGAGCTCCGGGAGGCGGCCGCCGAGATCTTCTCGCGCACCGCCAACGGCTGCGGGCACCGGCAGATAGCGATGTGCCTCAGGGCGGAAGAGGGGGCCGTGATAGCCAACAAGACCGTGCTCAAGATGATGCGCGAGATGGGGATCCGCTGCGGGATCAGACGCGAGACGGCCTACCACAGGTACAACTCGTACAGGGGCGTCGTCGGCAGGACGTTCGAGAACGTGATCGCGAGGGATTTCGACGCCGGGGCCCCGTGGCAGAAGCTGGGGACGGACGTCACCGAGTTCAAGGTGGCTGGCGGCAAGGCCTACTGGGCCCCGACGCTGGACTTCTGCACCAAGGAGATCGTGGCGAGCGACATATCGACCACGCCCGACATGTCCCAGCAGGTGAGGATGCTCGACGAGCTGCTGCCCAAGATCCCCGAGGGCGCCGCCCCGACCATGCACTCGGACCGGGGCTGGCAGTACCAGCACGCCTCGTACACATCCAGGCTCGAGGCCGCCGGCATCGTCCAGAGCATGTCCAGGAAGGCGAACTGCATCGACAATGCCGCCACCGAGCAGCTCTTCGGCCACGTCAAGGACGAGTTCTACAGGGGCCGCGAGTGGAAGACGTTCGAGGATTTCAAACGCGACCTGGAGGAATACATAGTCCACTGGAACACGAGCCGGAGGCAGGTAAGATTGAAGGGCCTGACCCCGGAGGAGTTCCGGAATCAGGCCCTCGCGGCCTAGTCGCTATTTAGG
>JAIHVJ010000078.1 GCA_022720335.1 Collinsella sp. | reverse complement strand
CCGCTAGACGATGGGGACAGCGGGAAAGAGTATAGCAGACTTTTTTGCCGGCGCGTATATCGTTGGCAAACTGGAAAACCACCACACAGGAGTAGGCTTCTATTCCGATCTTCAAATATCTCAATCTGTAACATCTGGGCAGGCAAATCGGCTCTACCTGTTACAGATCGAGACAGACGGCAGGCTTCGGGACGAACATCTCATTCTGTAACAGTAAGACGACTTTTAACGGTCTAGATGTTACAGATCGAGACAAACTGCTGGGACGGGTCAAAACCACCACAAAGGTGCCTGTCCCCTTTGTGGTGGTGAGGTGCTAGGGGAGGAGCTTCATGGCGGCGTCGTGGGCGGCGTGCTCGTAGGTGTCGTCGAGGGGCTTGAGCGGCAGCAGAGCGTTGGCCTGTGCGTCGCCGCGGCGCTCGAGGGCGTGCTCGATCAGCCAGTCGGCGAGCTCGGGGTTCTTGGGCAGCGCCGGTCCGTGCAGGTATGTGCCGATGACGCCCTTGTAGACCAGACCCTCAAAGCCATCGTCGCCGTTGTTGCCGGTGCCCACGACGACAGACGTTCCGAGCGGCGTGGCATCGGCGTCCAAAAGGGTGCGGCCGCCGTGGTTCTCGAATCCCACAAAGGGCTCAGGTGCCAGGTCGGTCTTGACGGCGACGTTGCCGATCAGGCGGTCGGAGCCGCGCACGGTCTCGGCGGCAATGATGCCCATGCCTTCGATGCGATTCTCGCCCATGTAGTATGAACGGCCGAGCAGCTGATAGCTGCCACAGATGGCAAGCAGTGTGCCGCCGTCCTCAACATAGGCCGCAACCTTGTCTTTTTGAGCGAGCAGTTCATGTGCAACCGCCAGTTGGTCGCGGTCGGAGCCGCCGCCCATCATGACAATATCGGCATCGTGCAGATCGAGCGTCTCGCCCATACGGACCTCGTCCACGCGCACGGGGATGCCGCGCCAGGCGCAGCGGCGCTCGAGGGCAATGACGTTGCCGCCGTCGCCATAGAGGTTGAGGGCATCGGGGTACAGGTAGACGATACGCAGGGGGCGTGAAAGCTCGACCGGCGCGACGGCGGAAGGGATGGCGTTGCCATCGGCGCGCGTTACGGCGCAGGAGACAACCGAGCTCGCATCGGCACCCTTAAGCTCGTCGAGCTCCTTGACCAGCGGCGGGAAGGCCGTGTAGTTGGCGACGGCGTAGAAAGTGTCGCCAGCAGCCTCGTCTGCCACGGCGCCAATTGCCTGCGCGACGTCCGAGATAATGGCGGCGTCGATGCCGGCGTACTTGAGACGCACCTGCATATCGTGTGCACGCGTGCCGCCGGCAAAGGCGACAAGCCCTGGGGCATCGGCAATGCGCTCGAAGTCGACGTCGTAGATCCAGGAGACATCGTGGCCGTCGGCGCTGTTGTCGTTCAGGAAGAAAGCGCAGAGTCTGCCGCCCGCCGTCTTAATGGACTGGATCTGTCGATCGAAGCCCACGGGATTCTTGGCCAGGTTTGCCTCGACGGTGCGACCGGCAATATCCCAGCGGCCCATGCGTCCGCCGGCGGGCACGTAGGCATCGAGCGTGGGCTGCAGATGCGCTGCATCCACGCCCAGCTCGCGTGCGGCAAAGAATGCGGCGGCAACGTTATAGGCCATATATAAGCCGTTGTAGCGCGTGGCGATGTGCGCGGCTGGCGCGCTGGAATCAGATCCAAACGACAGGTCAAAACCATAGCCATCGCGACTGAGCTCTACATTCGTTACGCGGCGGACCAGTGCGGGGCGTGCCCAACCGCACGAGGGGCAATGGTAAGCGCCGAGTTGACCATACTGTACGTAGTCGTACTCCAACGGGGCGTTGCACTGCGAGCAAAAGCGCGAGTCGCTAATGCGGTCAGATTCGGTGTTAGTGGCGCCATCGATGCCAAAGGCAATACTCGCGTTGGGAACGCGCGCGGCGATTGAGGCGCACAGCGGGTCGTCGGCGTTGTAGATGAGCGTCGTTGCCGGCGAAAGCTCCAACGCGTGGGCGATGACCTCCTGGGTGTGATCGATCTCGCCATAGCGATCCAGCTGGTCACGGAACAAGTTGAGCAGCACGAAGTGCGTCGGCTTGAGCTTGGGCAGGACGCGCACGGTGTAGAGCTCATCACATTCAAAAACGCCTACGCGCTTGCCGCCGCCGGCTCGCTTGAGGCCGCTGCGCGCCTCGAGCAGTGCGCCCACCACGCCCGGCTCCATGTTGTTGCCGGCGCGGTTGCATACCACGGTGGCGCCGCTGGCGGCAACGGCGTCGGCGATCAGGTTTGAAGTGGTGGTCTTACCGTTGGTGCCGGTGATCACCACGCTGCGGTCGACAAGACTCGCCAGGTCACTCAGCAGATAGGGGTTAATCTTCATGGCGATGCGTCCAGGAAGCACGCCGCCCTGGCGCTTGAGGACGGAGCGCAGTCCCCAGCGAACGATATCGCTCGAGGTGCAGGCAAGAGATGAGCGGAGGTTCATGAAACCGTTCCTAACGTAAACGACATGGTCGGGTCGAGTGCGTCGCTAAAATCCGTAGCGGCGCGCAAATTCCTGGGCAAGCTGCGACACGTCTTCGCAGGCATTGGCCCAGGGGGCAAAGTCGGGAGTGTCCGAGATGATGCCGTCCGCTTCCCAAACGGCCTGGTGCGAAAGATCCCAGGGATCGCGTGGCTCGGGTCGGCAGGGAAGGTACGGCGTCTGGTACATGGGATTCAGCAAGAAGAACGCGCCGCCCTCGCAGCGGTTAGCGAACTCACGCAGCGCACGCGCCGCCGGGCGCATCTTGTTTGTTTTGAACAAGAGGACCGTGCGGGCGAGCAGGTACCAGGGGGAGTTCTCGAGGGCATCGGCTCCCATCTGCTCCTCGAGCTGGTGGGCCAGGGCAAAAAAGCCGTCCTCGTCTTCCAAGCGAGCAAGGGCGAGCAGCACGGTGCCTGCGGCTCGGGTGGGGTAGCCTTCCGCCTTAAGGACGCGGCGGGCGTAGTTGGCGGCAGCGCGGTAGCGGGCGCTCGCCATGCACAGCTGCGAGATGGCATCGAGTGTGTGAAGCCACCCGATAAGAGCCGGCTCGCTCACGGTAAGGTCTGCTGCAGTGACACCGTCGGCCAAAACATTATTGGCCCAGTAGTGCGGGGCTTCCATGTCGAACCCGGGCACGCTTTGCTGCAGGTAATCGGCCGTGGTCGCCTCGAGCTTCATCAGGTCACCCAGGCAGGCGTCAACGGGCGTGTCGGCCAGGATGATGGCGAGCAGCTGTGCGTCGAGGACATGCGCATCGATGCGGACGATCTTGAGCAGCTCATCGCGCATGTCGTCGAACAGACGATTGCGCGTCTGCTCGAACTCCTCGTCGCTGCCCATGTCCTCGATGCGATGGAGCTCGTCGAGCAGGTGGCGATGAACACCGGCATAGGACAGCAGCGCCTGGGCATGCTCGGACTGCGCGTACTTTTGGGGATTCGCACTAATGTCGTTATGGACAAGCTCGCGTGCTGCATCGGTGAGCTCGGGGTGCGACGCCAGATAGGTGCGCTCCAGGTAGGCGGGGATGTAGACGCTCGGATCCATTAGAGGTCTCCTCCCTTAAACGGCAGGCCCTGCTCGGCCGCCCGCAGGATGCGCTCGTCGATCTGGGAACGCACGATATCGTTGGTGGCGACCCAGGCGGCAAAGCTGGCGTTGTCGGGAGCGCCCAGGCCCTCCTGCAGCACCGGCGTTGCCTCGGACAGCGCAAGGACGAGCTCGTCGGTGGAGCCCACACCTACGTTGACGCGAGCATAGACACCATCGGGAAACTCGGTTTGGAAGTAGAGTGCTTCGGCCGCGTGCGGGCATGAGCGCACAAGGATACGCAGGTAGTGCTCGGCGCCCTCGTAGTCCAGCTCGCGCCAGGCAGCGCTCATCAGCGCGATGAGCGTCCACGGGTCCAAGTCGCGCTCCGCATCTTTGGGACGACGGCGCAGCGGCGTGTTGGCGAGATAGGGGACGGAGTGGGCAGAGCGAAATCGCTTGAGCTCCTCGGCGGGGTATTCGAGCTTTGCCATAGCGAGCATCGCGGTGTGGCGGACACCAGCGGGGTCGTTGGGCGCAAAGTCCAAGCTGCGATTCGCGGCTTGGAGCGACATGCGGTAGCGTCCGCTAATGAGCGCGCGCGATGCCAAGGCGGCAAGCCAGCGCAGGTAGGGGCGGCGCATAAGGTCGCCAGCGGCCTCACGCTCGTAGGGGTCCTGCGCCGAGGCGATTTTGAGCGCCAGGTCATGCTCGACTTCATCGCGCTTGGATGCCAAGTACTGTACGTATTCCTCGTTGGAGCTGGCGGTGAGGGCGGTCAGCATGCGCTGGGCATCCCAGTTGGCCGGGTCGAGCGCGGCTGCCTCGCGGAGCATGTTCTCGGCAGCTGCCTCTTCTTGCTCTGCCTGGGTATCGTCAGGGATAAAGGGAATGCGGTAGTCGACAGCCTCGACCACCTTGGCAATGAGGTGCCCGGCGCGGTCGCGGTCGTGCACGATGAGCGGTGCGGGGTTGCGGGTGAATTGTTCCATCAGACGCTCTACGGCGGCACCGTCGGTGAGCGGGATATTGTCGCGGCGCAAGGCCTCAAGAACGAGGCGATGGCAATCCTCTTGAATGGGATCGAATGCCATGGGGCCTCCTTTGCTGCGGTTAGGGTTCAAATGTTTCTATATAAGGTTCTAGTTTACCCGCATGTGGCACACCGGGGGTGCCGCACTTGGACTTGCACCTTTGCACCACGAAGACGGATGTCGCACAAATGTCGGCACCTTGGACGACCGAGTGGTATCACGGTGCCGCAAACGGTCGATTTTTGGCGGCGAACGGTGCATATTTTGGAGGGGCACGGTCCTGCCCGGGATATGTAGTCAACCTTGATAAAACGTTTGCCCAGCTTGGGAGTATGAATGCCGCACAAGGGTCTTCAGGGATAGAAAAAACGTTTCATCATTGGCGGCTTTAGGTGAATAACTGACCAACCAGAACGGTAAAATAGTGTTTGTCTGAGCGTTGAGACGTTTAGACATCGCGCATTGTCATCGCCGGCAACGCGCAAACCGGTCCTAACGGAGCCAATTGGGTGCTCCGTTATATACGCAAGTCTAAGAGGGGCTTGTTTAGGAGGCACAGTATGGGACGTTTTACCAATCCTCGCGATCTGTACTTTGGTGAGGGCGCTCGCCACGAGGTGAAGAACCTCAAGGGTAAGAAGGCCATCATCGTTTCTGGCGGCAGCTCTATGCGCCGCGGCGGGTTCCTGCAGGACGTTGAGGCCGACCTCAAAGAGGCCGGCATGGAGGTCAAGCTGTTCGAGGGCGTCGAGTCCGATCCCTCCATCGAGACCGTCATGAAGGGCGCAGCCGCTATGCGCGACTTCGAGCCCGACTGGATCGTTGCTATCGGCGGCGGTTCGCCCATCGATGCTGCTAAGGCCATGTGGGTCTTCTACGAGTATCCCGAGGAGTCCTTCGACAACATTATCCAGCCGTTCAGCTTCCCCGAGCTGCGTCAGAAGGCTCACTTCTGCGCCATTTCCTCTACCTCCGGCACTGCTACCGAGGTCACCGCATTCTCCGTCATCACGGATTACGAAAAGGGCATCAAGTACCCGCTGGCCGACTTCAACATCACCCCTGATGTCGCCATCGTCGACCCCGAGCTCACCTACACCATGCCCGCCAAGCTGTGCGCTCACACCGGCATGGATGCTCTGACCCACTGCATGGAGGCCTACGTTTCCACCTGCGCCTCTATGTTCACCGACGCCAACGCTCTGCACGGCATCCGCGAGATCGTCGAGTGGCTGCCCAAGTCCTATGCTGGCGACCATGAGGCCCGTCAGCACATGCACGAGGCTCAGTGCATCGCCGGTATCGCCTTCTCCTCGGGCCTGCTCGGCATCGTTCACTCCATGGCTCACAAGACCGGTGCTGCCTTCGAGAACGGCCACATCATCCACGGTGCCGCTAACGCCATGTACCTGGGCAAGGTCATCCAGTGGAACTCCAAGGATCCCCGTGCTGCCGAGCGTTACGCTTACGTGGCCAAGGAGATCCTGCACCTTCCCGGCGAGACCAACGAGGAGCTCATCGCTGCGCTCGTCCAGAAGATCCGCGACCTCAACGACCAGCTCAACATTCCGCAGTCCATCAAGGATTACGCGAATGGTGGCGTGAAGGTCGACGCCGAGAACCCGCAGATGGTTTCCGAGGAGGAGTTCCTCGCCAAGCTGCCCGAGATCGCCGCGAACGCCGAGCAGGACGCCTGCACGCCCGAGAACCCGCGTGAGACCAAGGCTGCCGACTTCGAGAAGATCCTCAAGGCCTGCTACTACGACACCGACATCGATTTCTAATCGACTCTTGTTATCGTAACGAGGGGCTCCGCACGTATCCGTACGGAGCCCCTTTCTTTTTTAGAGAATGGGATAGTTATGGCTGCAATTTTCAATAGCCCCAGCAAGTACATCCAGGGCCCGGACGAGCTGGCCAAGCTCGGCTCCTATGTCGAGCCGCTCGGCGCTAAGGCCCTCGTCATCGTGACGCCTTCGGGCAAGAAGCGCGTCGGTGCCAAGATCGAGGGCGGCTTTGCCGAGGCTAAGGCCGAGCTGCTGTTTGAGGACTTTAACGGCGAGTGCTCCAAGGGCGAGGTCGATCGCCTGGTTGCGCTCGCTCGCGACAACGGTTGCGACATCATCGTCGGCGTCGGTGGCGGCAAGATCCTCGACACCGCGAAGGCCGTCGCCTATTACCTGGAGTCCCCGGTTATCATTTGCCCCACCATTGCCTCGACCGATGCACCGTGCTCGGCACTTTCGGTGCTTTACACCGATGACGGCCAGTTTGATAAGTACCTCTTCCTTAAGGCAAACCCCAATATCGTCCTGATGGATACGACGGTTATCGCGGCGAGCCCGGTGCGCCTGACGGTTTCCGGTATGGGCGATGCGCTCGCAACCTATTTCGAGGCTCAGGCGACGCACGATGCCGACGGCGGCACCTGCGCCGGCGGCAAGGGCGGAATGGCCGGTCTGGCGCTCGCCAAGCTCTGCTACGAGACGCTTATGGCCGATGGCGTCAAGGCCAAGGTCGCGCTGGAGAAGGGCGCGCTCACGCCTGCCGTCGAGCACATCATCGAGGCCAATACGCTGCTTTCGGGCATTGGCTTTGAGAGCTCGGGCCTTGCCGCTGCTCATGCCATCCACAATGGTCTGACGATGCTGCCCGAGTGCCACGGCATGTATCACGGCGAGAAGGTCGCCTTCGGCACTATCGTCCAGCTGGTACTCGAGGATGCCCCGACCGAGAAGCTCGAGGAAGTCTTGGGCTTCTGCATTGAGCTTGGCCTGCCGGTCACGATGAAGGAACTTGGCGTTGCCGAGCTTACGCGCGAGCAGGCCATGATTGTTGCCGAGGCCGCGTGCGCGCCCGAGGACACCATGTGCAATATGCCGTTTGAGGTGACGCCCGAGATGGTCGCAAACGCCATCCTGGGTGCCGACGCACTGGGTCATTATTACCTTATGGATGAGTAAACTAAGGTAAGGAAGGGGCAAAGCCGACAGATGGCTTTGCCCCTTTTTTGCTATGGTGCAAAGTGGCCTGTCTCCAATGCACAAGTTGGTGCAGAGGGCAGGTTACTTTGCGCCAATCGTTGTTTGATGAAGGGCGGATTCTCGTATGACGCTCCCATGGTTTATGGCGGTCCGGGCCGGTATGTTCAGGGGCCGGGAGAGCTCTCGCGTCAAGGCAGATTTCTGTCATGGCTGGGGTGCTCCGCCTATGTCCTGTTTGACCAAGGCACCGAGGATCGACTGTGCAAACAGATCGTCGATGGATTTCTGGGCGAAGATCTAAGCGAGCCGTTCTTTAAGATTTATGACGGTCCGTGCAGCGAGATTTCCGATGTCGACCTGCAAGGTGTTGCAAATGCGGTCTTTAGTAACGAGCGTAACATGGCCAACGAGCAGGCCAAGGTGACCAAACAGAAGCTCGTGCAGCTCATGTGCGAGGCATAGCTTGGCGCTTGATCGACCTTGTGCAATCGGGGCGGCGATAAGCCATGGGCTATTTGCCGCAAAGATGCGCCGCGTGTAATTTACCCGAGGCGTGGGCCGATGGCGTATCATTATCTCTTGCTTGTTTGCACTGCTCAGGGAGGGGCCGCGCATGGCGCAGGAACACGATCTGTTTGATGACATTATCGAGATCAGCAAGGG
>JAIHVJ010000323.1 GCA_022720335.1 Collinsella sp. | reverse complement strand
TGTTCCCACCTTATCCTTGAGGAGGTATCTTCCCCCGAGGACCCTCTGTTCCATTCCTGCTCCTAACATAACTATTCGCTCAACGATGTGTGTAGTACCTACGATGTGGCCGCTGGGGCCGTGTGGCGCGTTGCCGCTAACTCTTCGGCCGCGGCGCGCCTCGGGTGTCCGATTCGATCATGGGCATCACGCTCCCTGTGCAGCAAGCGCCGCGGTCAGGACGATGCCGGCGATCTTGGCGGCCTTGACGTCATGCTTGTCGTAATCCTCTAAGGCCACCGAGATGGCGACTGTGGGTGAATCGTAAGGTGCAAAGCCAACGAACATCGAGTTGACGTTGGTGCCGCCAGTCTCGGCCGAGCCGGTCTTGCCGGCGACCTTGACGCCGGGGATTTGGGCATCGGTGCCGGTGCCGGACTGGACGACGGCAAGCATGGCCTGCTTGACCTGGTCGGCCGTGGCGGAGCTGACGGCCTGACCAAGCGAGCGGGACTGCGTGGTCTTGACCACGGTTCCGTCCGGGGCGAGTACCTGGGCTACAAAGTACGGGTCCATGACCACGCCGCTGTTAGCGATGGCGGCGGCAATCACGGCGTTTTGCATGACGGTGGTCTGCGGGCCGGGCGTGTGGTCCATGCCGACAGGCTGGCCGGCGCCGGCCCAGGCGGTCTCCCACTCGGTCATGAGCGACGGGTCGGCCATGATGGAGGCCGCGGAGGTCAGGTCCTGGCCGAGCTTTTGGCCGTAGCCGAAGGCGTTGGCAAACTGCACGAGCGTGTTTGCGCCAACTTCGTTTGCCACCTGGCCAAAGACGACGTTGGAGGACACGGCAAAGGCCTGCTGCAGGCTGATGGTACCGTAGCTCTCGTTGGCATAGTTGGTGACCGGTGCGTTGCCGATGTCCATGGAGCCGGGCGCCTGGTAGGTGCTGGTAAGGCTGGCGGTACCGGTCTCGAGTGCCGCGGAAAGCGTAACGACCTTAAACGTTGAGCCCGGCGTGTACAGCGCGTCCATGGCGCGATTGTACATGGAGCCGTCCTCGCCGCCGCCCGTCTGCAGCAGGGCATCGATGTTGGTGTTGTCGTAGGTGGGCGAGCTGGCACATGCGAGCACCGCGCCGGTACGCGGGTCGATGACCACTACAGCGCCCTTAAAGCCCTTGAGCGCCTGCTCGGCAGCCGTCTGGATGCGCGAGTCGATGGTGAGCTTGGCGGTGTTGCCCGGCTGGGTCTGGCCCGCGAGCGACGCGATGGCGTTGTTCCAGCTGGAGTAGTCCTTAGAACCGGTGAGCGTGTCGTTCATGACGCTCTCGATGGCGGTGGTGCCATACTGCTGGCTCACGTAGCCAACCACGTGCGCTGCCAGGTTGCCGTTGGGGTAGGAGCGTACGTAGGTGCCGTCCTCCTGCTGCAGCGACTCGGCCAGCGTCACGCCGTCGGACGTGATGATGGAACCGCGCTGGATGTACTTGGAGCGGGCGATGGTGTGGTTGTTGGTCGGCATGTCCTGATAGTCCTTGGCC
>JAIHVJ010000077.1 GCA_022720335.1 Collinsella sp. | reverse complement strand
TCTGCCCAAGGCGAGGCTGCAGGCGCTGCTGGAAAAGCATCTGTAATACGCTTGTTACTTACCCGCCGTCTATGAGCGCTTTTGCACCGCTCGCCGGACTTCTGGATGCACCGAGTGCAACCACGGATAGTATGGTAGTCACAAACAGCCCCCAGTGAACGGGTGCGGGTCGCACAGACTCGTACCCGTTTTCTTATGCAGCTGTGCGCAGAGCGGGCGTAGTAAAATCTGAACCACTGAACTGCCCCATACAAAAGGAGATTTCCCATGCATGATGTTGGAATGAACATGAGCCAGCTTGCCATGAGCGTCAAACAGGTCGACGACACCATCGAGCTCGCTCATGAGTGGAGCCATCAGTTGCTGCATGCGACCGAGAATTTTGACATGGAGCGCATCGGCGCCAAGCTCGAGGCCGCCATGGCCGCGCTGCACGAGGCGCATGACGCGCTCGAGGGCTACGAGGAAGCCATCGAGGCCGACCACAACTCCGTCGGCTCCGTGAAGCTGGTGTAAGGTGGCCGAACACGAGCACGGCTGCGGGTACGAGCACGAGCATCCGCACGGGGCGGACGGTGACGCGGGCTGCCACTGTAGTGGTTCCGGCTCCGAGCTGGTCCGTTTTTCGGTTACCGCACCCGACGACCTGCTGCGCCGTTTTGACGAGCAGATCGCACGCCGCGGCGACGTGGCCAACCGATCCGAGGCCGTGCGCGACCTGATTCGCGCCTCGATCGCCAAGGAGCAGATGCGCACGCCCGATGAGCACGTTATCGGGTCGCTCACCATGATCTACGACCATCACACCGGCGATCTGACACGCCGCCTGGACGAGGTGCAGCACGACTACACCAACGAGATCGTATCGACCATGCACGTGCATCTGGATCACCACAACTGCTTGGAGATTCTGGCGCTCAAGGGTCGCGGCGAGCGCGTCTACGAACTAGCCGACCGCCTGCTGGGCCTGCGCGGCGTTAAGCACGGCGAGCTCACGTGCGCCGCCACCGGACAAAGCCTAGGACTGTAGCGGGATTTCCCGCAGCGCACCTGCCAAAAAGGGACAGGTTTATTTTGGCAGGTTTAGATGTTTTACCTACCAAAATAAACCTGTCCCTTTTTGGTCGGTTTTGATGAGGGAGAGCCGCATGCGGCATGTGCATATTCATGTGACGGGCATTGTGCAGGGCGTTGGCATGCGGCCGTTTGTGTATCGCGAGGCCATGGCGCATGGCATCTGCGGCTGGGTGCTCAACGCAGGCGACGGCGTGCATGTCGAGGCGCATGCCTCGGGTGCGGCCGTCGACGGCTTTGTCGCCGCGCTGTCGGAGCACGCACCCGCGGCTGCCCGCGTGGAGCGCGTCGACGTTGCGGATTTGGAGCCCGGCACTTGGGATGCTGCCAATGAACAGGGCTTTCGCATTGTGGCGTCACAGGACCAGACTGCGCATACGACGCTCGTCTCGCCCGATATCGCCACCTGCGACGACTGCCTGCGCGAACTGTTCGACCCCGCCGACCGACGCTATCACTACCCCTTTATCAACTGCACCAACTGCGGACCGCGCTTTACCATCATCCGCTCGCTGCCTTATGACCGAGCGGCCACCTCTATGGATCGCTTTCCCATGTGCCCCGAATGCGCCGCGGAGTATGCCGACCCACTTGACCGGCGCTTTCATGCGCAGCCCGATGCCTGCTTTGACTGCGGGCCGCATATTACCTGGCGCGAGGCGACAGGCGGCATGGTGCTCGAGAGCTCAGAGGCGACGCCGGCTGTCGGCGACACGCGCGAGTCTAGCGACGCTATTATCGAGCGCTGTGTCGAGCTGCTCGAGGCCGGCGGCATTGTTGCCATCAAGGGCCTGGGCGGATTCCATCTGGCTTGCGACGCCGCCAACGAGCAAGCAGTAGTCGAGCTGCGCCGTCACAAGCGCCGCAGCAACAAGCCGCTTGCCGTTATGGTGCGCGACCTTACCGATGCCGAGCGCCTGTGCCGTGTCAACGACGCCGAGCGCGACTTGCTGGCCGGCAGCATCCGCCCCATCGTGCTGCTGCGCCGGCGTGGTGTTGGCATGGGAGATTCCTTCGATGCTCTCGCACTTGCGCCGTCCGTTGCGCACGATCTGCCCGAGCTCGGCGTCATGCTCCCCTATACCCCGCTTCAGCATCTGCTGCTTGCCGCGGCAGAAACGCATGGCATGCACGCGCTGGTTATGACCAGCGGAAACTTGAGCGAAGAGCCCATCGAGACCGATGACGATCTTGCCTGGGAGCATCTCGTTGCCGCCGGCATCGCCGACGCGCTGCTCGGCAATGACCGCGCGATCCTCTCGCACTACGACGACTCCGTGGTACGTGTGGTCGACGGGGTCGTTATGCCTGTGCGCCGCGCCCGCGGATTCGCCCCGCAGCCGCTGGCGTTGTCGGCACTTGCCGGCGCCGCGCCCTGCGTGCTCGCCTGCGGCTCGCAGCAAAAGGCCACGATCGCGCTCACACGCGAGGATGCGAGCGGCAAGGCGGCCTGTTTTGTGTCGCAGCATATTGGAGACGTTGAGAACGGTGCGACCTTCGACGCCTGGAATGCGGCGCGTACACGCCTGGAAGACCTTTTTGACCTAGCGCCCGCCGCGCTGGCCTGTGACTTGCATCCCAGCTATCTATCGAGCCAGTGGGCCCGCGAGCAGGCGCGGGAACACGATCTGCCGCTTATCGAGGTTCAACATCATCATGCGCATATCGCGAGCGTGATAGCAGAAGCCATCGCTGCGGGCCAGCTTGCGCCTGACGCGCATGTGCTCGGCATCGCCTTTGATGGCACGGGCGCCGGCACCGACGGGACTATTTGGGGCGGCGAATTTCTTGTCGCCGGCCTCGCCGATTTTAAGCGCACCGCGCACCTGCGTACCTGGGCACTTCCCGGTGGCGCCGCATCTGTGCGCGACGCCCGACGCAACGCCTTTGCCCTGCTCGGCGAACTCGGTCTGCTCGAACGTCCGGGTGCCGCGGGGATCCTGGGCAGCCTCGATGAGCAGACGCGCAGTATCACGACCACGATGATCGAGCGGAACATCAACAGCCCACGAACGAGCAGTATGGGCCGTCTATTTGACGCCGCGGCGGCAATCTTGGGCATCTGTGGCACTGCAACCTACGAGGGCGAACCCGCCATCGAGCTCGAGGCCGCCGCTTGGCGCGCTCTTGACGGCGAAAACAGCCATTTCACCGGCAATCAGGCGGGTGTATCCGCATCCGCTTCAACATCGCTGGACAGTTTGTTCAGATACGTATTAACTACTGACCCCCTATCCGGCATTTTTGCCTCAGATTTGGCCAAAAAAGGCTCTCCAGACACCCTATTTGCGGCAAATATGGACGCTGGATACCCCAAATCGACCCATTTGAGGTGTTCGCGGACGGCTTTTGCCACCCAGAGCCCATCACAAAAATACGTATCTGAACTAACTGTCCAGGCGGCCTCGGATAGCTCCCTCGTTCTGGACCAAAAACCACTTTTTGAGGCGCTTTTGAGTGGAATCGAGGCCGGTGTGCCGGCCGACAAGCTCGCACTCGACTTCCATATCGCCATTGCACGCGCATCGGCCCAAGTCGCAAGCGAGATCTGCGCCCGCGAAGGCATCGACATCGTCGCACTCTCGGGCGGCGTGTTCATGAACCGACTTTTGCTTCAGCTCCTCACGCGCGAACTCAAAGACGCTGGTCTTGCCGTCTTGGTTCCGCACACCGTGCCCGTCAACGACGGCTGCATCGCCTACGGCCAGGCGGCGGTCGCCCGCGCTCGGCTCGCGCAGGTCATACCGCAGTAGGTTGTTTGGCCAGCCTATGCGCCGCCGTCTCACAGGTGTAACGCGTTTGCCCGCAACCCCCGCGAGCGCTACCATCAACTGATGGATTATTAAGCGCCCATCCAGCGCAAAGCGTATAAAAGGGAAACATTATGTGCCTTGCCGTTCCCGGTAAAGTGGTCAAACGCGACGACGACCTAAAGGCGATCGTCGACATGATGGGCATCGAGCGCCCCGTATCGCTGCGACTTGTGCCGACGGCACAGGTGGGCGACTATGTTCTCGTACACGCCGGCTTTGGCATCCAGATTGTCGACGAGCAGGAAGCCCAGGAGACGCTCGAGCTGGTCAACGCCATGACCGAGCTGGTCGAAGAGGACCAGCTCGCCACCAACCCGGCCGAGGCATACTAGTGGCGGCGGCGCAACCGGTTCACTCCGGTATCGACTTTTCGGCATTTCGCGACCCACGGCTCGCTCGCGAGCTCATCGACCGCATTCATGAGCTTGTCGGCGACCGCACCATCAACCTGATGGAGGTCTGCGGTACGCATACCGTGAGCATTGGCCGCTATGGTTTTCGCTCCATTATGCCGGCGGGGCTCAAGCTGTTGAGCGGCCCGGGCTGCCCCGTCTGCGTTACCGCAAACCGCGACATCGACCACGCAATCGCACTCGCCAAGATGGACGGCGCCATCATCACTACCTTTGGTGACATGATGCGCGTGCCCGGATCGTCCACCTCGCTTGCCGCGCAAAAGGCAGCCGGACGCGACATCCGTATCGTCTACTCGCCGCTCGACGCGCTCGATATCGCCAAACACAGCCCCGACCGCCCGGTCATCTTTATGGGCGTGGGCTTTGAGACTACGACGCCCACCATCGCCGCCGCCATCCTGGAGGCAGACGCGCGCGGACTCCAGAACTTCTCGGTCTATTGCGCCCACAAGACCACGCCACCGGCGCTGCGCGCGATTGCCAACGACCCCGAGACCACTATCGACGGCTTTATCCTGCCGGGCCACGTCGCCACCATCACAGGCCTGGTACCCTTTGGCTTTTTGGTCGACGAGTTCAATACCCCGGGTGTGGTCACGGGATTTGAACCGGTCGATATCCTGCAGGGCATCTGCATGCTGGTCCAGATGGTTGTCGAGAACAGGCCGGCGATCGACAACGCCTACCGTCGCGGCGTCAACGTGGACGGCAACCCCGTGGCGCGCCAACTGGTCGAGCAGGTGTTTGAGCCGTGCGATACCACATGGCGCGGGCTGGGACCGATTGCCGCCTCGGGCCTTTCCATCCGCCCCGAGTTCTCGCGCTTTGACGCCGGCGCCCGCTATGACGTGCCCGTTGAACCGACGGTCGAGCCGCGCGGATGCCGTTGCGGCGACGTGCTGCGCGGGGCCATCGCACCGAGCGACTGCCCACTTTTCGGCCACGCCTGCACGCCCGGGCATCCTGTTGGCCCGTGCATGGTGAGCTCGGAAGGCAGCTGCGCTGCGTACTTTAGATACCAAATCTAGCCCGAACGCCCCCACGCACCAGACGCACCACGATTGGAGTTTTCGATATGTCCCATAGCGTCACCGATAGCACTGTCCTGCTGGGCCACGGCTCCGGCGGCCAGATGATGAAGCGCATTATCGACGAGGTCTTTCTGGATGCCTTTGGGTCGCCCGAGCTGCTCGAAGGCAACGATGCCGGTGTCGCCGCCCTGCCCGCGAGCGGGCGCATCGCCATGTCGACCGACAGCTTTGTGGTGACGCCGCAGTTCTTCCCCGGCGGAAATATCGGCAGGCTCGCCGTGTGCGGAACCGTCAACGATGTTGCGACCTCGGGTGCCAACGTGCGCTTCCTTTCGTGCGGCTTTATCCTCGAAGAGGGCTATCCTATGGATAAGCTGCGCCAGATTGTGCAGACCATGGCCGAGACGGCGCGCGAGGCGGGCGTCAAAATCATCACCGGCGACACCAAGGTGGTCGAGCGCGGCGGAGCTGACGGCGTCTACATCAACACCGCCGGCGTGGGCGAGGTTCCAGCGGGCGTGACGCTCAGCGGCGCCAGCTGCCAGCCCGGCGACGTCGTCCTGGTCTCGGGCACGCTGGGCGACCACGGCATCGCCATCATGAGCCAGCGCGAGGGCCTGGCGTTCTCGAGCAGCATCGAGAGCGACGCCGCGCCCCTCAACCACCTGATTGCCGACGTGCTGGCCGCCGCCCCCGATACGCGTTGCTTCCGCGACCCCACGCGCGGTGGCCTGGCATCCACGCTCAACGAGTTTGCCCAGGCCAGCGGCGTTGCCATGGAGATTGACGAGGACGCCGTACCAGTGCGCCCCGACGTGCAGGCCGCCTGCGAGATGCTCGGCTACGACGTGCTGCAGGTTGCCAACGAGGGCAAGATGGTCGCCGTGGTGCCAGCCGAGCAGGCCGACGCGGCGCTAGCAGCCATGCGTGCCGCCCGCTACGGCGAGAACGCCGCCATCATCGGTCGCGTGCTGCCGGTCGCCGAAGGTGCTCGTCCCGCCGTGCGTGTGCGCACCGGCTGGGGCTCGACGCGTATCCTCGACATGCTCGTGGGAGAGCAGCTGCCCAGGATCTGCTAGCGGCAAAGGCTTGCGCTGGCGCGATGCGCCCCGATGCCGTTAAAGATGTTCAGATTCCAGGCACGCCCGACGCGCAAGCCCAGTATCATGGGGTGCGCTTTACAACTCAAACGGCAGGAGCACCCATGACAGCTGCTTATTCCCATGTGATCTTTGATCTGGACGGCACCATCCTCAATACGCTCGAGGACCTGGCGACAGCCGGCAACCATACCTGCGAGCTGCACGGCTGGCCCACGTTTGCCGTGGACGAGTACCGCTACAAGGTGGGAAACGGCATGCTCAAGCTGGTCGAGCGCTTTATGCCCGCCGAGTACGCGGGCGACGGCCGCATGTTTGAGCAGACGCTCGCCGAGTTTAGGGCTTATTACGGCGAGCACAAGGAGGACCACACCGCCCCCTATGCCGGCACGGTCGAGATGCTCGACCGTCTGCGCGCCGCGGGCGTTGAGCTTGCCGTGCTCACCAACAAGGACCATATTTCGGCGGCTCCGCTTATCGAAAAGTACTTTGGCCCCGATCGTTTTGCGCTGGTGCAGGGTCGTGTCGACGCGTTTCCACCCAAGCCCGAGGCTCCCGTCACGCTGCATGTAATGGAGGAGCTGGGCGCCGACCCGGCGACCACGCTCTACGTTGGCGATTCCAATGTCGATATCCTGACCGGTCACAACGCCGGCCTCAAGAGCGCCGGCGTCGCCTGGGGCTTCCGTGGCCGCGCAGAGCTAGAAGCCGCCGACGCCGACTACGTAGTGGACACCCAGGACGAACTCGCCGCGCTGATCTTGGGCGAGTAGCGAGCCGCCCACCAATAAGTTGCGGTGAAATAGGGACTGATTACCGGCCTACTGCCCCCAAACAGTCCCTATTTCACCGCAACTTAGATGGGCACGGGGTAGCTAAAAGAGCCCCGTCCCAAATTAGCTACCCCTCAACAATGGCGACACCACAGGTAGAGGACGGACAGCGAGCGACGTCCAAGCCGAACAAGTTGGCATGAAAAAGGCGAGGCATAGACCTTCTGGTCATGCCTCGCCTTTTGAATGACAAATTGTCGGCTTGGGCGGCGCGCAGCGTCAACTGGTTACGCGGTTCGTAGAACCGCGTAACTCCCCTAGCTCAGCATTGCATCCATCATCTCGGAGTTGACGGAGTCGTCGGCAGACCACTCGCCGTCATCGTTGCAGGTGTACTTGAAGATAACCGTGGTCTTCCTGGGCTCGGTGGCCTTGGTCACATCGACCATCACCTGGCCGGCCATCTTGTACAGCTCGTCATCGGAAGGAACCGTGTCAAGTGCAGCGACCTTCTCCTGATACTGGGTGGAGAAGTCCTCGACGATCTTGTTCATAGACTTGCAGGTGATGGAGACCTCGGCGGTTGCAACGCCCTTGTCCTCGTCGACCGTCACGTCGCCGATCTCGTAATCAAAGCCCTCGAGATAGGTCTTGGCATACTCCTTGGGATCGATGCCCAGCTGCTCGAACTCGTCGCCCGAAGCCTCTTCCAGACCAGAGAGGAAATCGTCGCCACCGTTTTTGACCTCATCGAACTGAGTCGTAAGGTCCTCGGTGATGAGCTCTTCGATCGAGGGGCCTCCGCAGCCGGAAAGCACGACCACACATGCAACCAAAACGGCCATGAGGGGCGCAAGCAGCAGCTTCTTTTTCATGATGTTCCTCCCAATGAGCGGCACCGCGCTTCCCAGACACGGCGCACGTTGTGATAGTAAGCACATACTATCCACTTATGAACACCCTCGGCAGCACGAAGGCGCGGTCGGTTCGTTTTAACGTCCGAACGGTCTGCGAGTCCGCTCAGCGTGCAATAAAACGCATCCGTACCGTGCAATCAGAACCACCCTTAAAAAGGGTGGTTTGCTCTTAGGGTATAACCCACGGGCCCCGGGCTCGCGTCTAAAGGCGCGGGCCCGGACTTCGTCCAGG
>JAIHVJ010000322.1 GCA_022720335.1 Collinsella sp. | reverse complement strand
GATATCGCTGGGAATTTGCGCGAGAGCCTGCCGGTGATGCTTCAGGCTGCCCAGGGCTTCGACAGGGATACGCGCCGTTTTATCTCGCAGACCATCGTGGCGATTCTTAAGTGCGCGCTGCTTCCCAAGCGCCCCGAGCTCAACGTTCCCGCCGCTGGCAAGAGCTTAGCCGAGCAGCTCGAAGCATGGCAGTCGGAGCTCCTGCGTTAGCCATTGGTGCAAAGTAACCTGGCCCCCTTGCACCAATCTTCGATGCGCCTGGGGCGGGCTCGACCGCTATACTGATTCGTGCTGAAATCGATCTAGAACGGAATGCCGTATATGAAAATCAACCATGCGATTCTACATATCCTGGACTTTGACTCGGCCGTCAACGTTATGAGCCAGCGCGAGCTCGATATCGAGAGCCGTACCGTGCGCAACTTCGTGACCACGCACCTGCGTCGCGCCCGCACTTCGGCCGATAACAAACGCGCCACGTTTGCCGAGAACTCCGCATTCGGCGACGAGCTCAAGGGCTATTTCTTTGGCGAGCGCGAGTTTGTGGACCTGTCGCAGCAGATTGCGGAGTTCATCTCCTCCGAGCTCACCAAGGCAGAGAAGGCCGAGTCCACCGACGTGCTGGTGGCGGACTTTGACGACGACGAGGATGCCCGCTGGTTTGCCGTGATGCTGCTTGGTTCCAAGCAGGCCTTTATGCATGAGGTGGGCCGCGAGGAGGGCGAGGTGCGCAACGACATCGCACGCCACTACGCTATCCTGCCGAATCCCTCCCAAAAGGTGCCGAGCTACGCCATCGTGCGCGCGAGCACCATGGAGATCGGCTACGTGGACAAGAAACGCAAGATTGCCGGCGAGGAGCGCATGCTTATTCCTGACGGCCTGCTGCAGTGCGATACGGGCGTGTCGGGCAAGGAGGTCATCGACACCGTGACGCGTGTGGTCGAGGAAGTCGCCGAGGAGCACGGTGCCAACACGGCTGTAGCGCTCGCTAAGGTTAAGGCTGCCGTTGCCGAGAAGGTTGAGGATGACGAGGAACTGCCGCCTTGGGATATCGTCGACGAGGTCTTTGAGGACGAACCGGTTATCAAGGAGAGTGTGCGCGCCGCACTGACCGAGGAGAAGGTGCCTGAGCGTGTGCCCGTGGAGCGCAAACAGGTCGAACGCGCGGCGGTGCGCAATCATAAGATCCGTACCGACACGGGTATCGAGATCAGCTTCCCGGCCGAGATGGGTTCGAACTCCGAATACATCGAGTTTGTCAACGAGCCCAACGGCCTCATCTCCATCGAGCTCAAGAACATCGGAAGTATTGAGAATCGATAAACTGCTCTTGGACGTTGCAAAAAACAAAGGCCGAAGCCTTTTGGGACTTCGGCCTTTTTTGTTTTCGGCTTGGTTGCTGACATTGCGCCGCAGGTTGAGCTCACGTCAGCGAAAACGCCCCTAAGCGAGCAAGGTGACGTGAAAGAGGAGGGAAGCGTACTTCGGTACGCGACCGACGATTGAACGTCAGATTGCCGCTTAGGGGCGTTTGCAGCGT
>JAIHVJ010000076.1 GCA_022720335.1 Collinsella sp. | reverse complement strand
ACGGCGCCCCCGGGGCCCGGATGGGGCCTCGGGGGCGTTCGGCTAGCTGCGGGAACGGCCTGTCCGCCTAATGTGTTCGGCTGAGATCGGAAATCAACCGCACTTACGGGTTTTCCTGGGACGGGGCAAAAATAATCACTCTACGAGCGATTATTTTTATCCGCCGTCCCGATAAAACCCTGATGCAGCAAATACGCTATTGCAGTACCGGTGTGGACTTCGATCTTTGCGGTAGATCTTACTATGTTGCTAATGCCTGTGTCGGCCAACAGACCCAGGGGGCTGTGGTCTAACTCCCATTCTAGGCCGTGTTCGCTTACCTCGGTGTTGGGGGCAATAGCGACGATGGAGAATGTCTTGCCTTCGGCACCTTCGATAGCCCACGATTCGCCTCTGTGCAGAATGCGGGCCGTGGTCTCGTCCTCGACAATCCAGACGGGGGCATCCATGTAGCCTGCAAGCAACCCCAGCACGGAAATCGCCATATCAGGACGACCGCCGGTGGCGCAGGTCGCAACCACTTCGGCACCCGACCAGCGACGGCGGACGGACTCGAGCGCCAGCGCCAGATCGGTATAGTCCTTGTACGGGTCGTGGCGCTCAACTTCAAAGTCGGTGGCGGCATCGATCAACGCACGACCAGCGTCGCTCACCGTGTCGGCATCCCCCACATACACGTCGCAGCCCAGTCCCGCGCCCAGCAGCGCATCGAGCCCGCGGTCCACGGCGACAACGTGGTCGCACTCCACTGCTAGCCTACGCAACAGATCCGTGCTCGCCACCACAGGCGAGCCGCAGACAACTAATACCTTGCAAGCCACAGTCCTCGCCTATCCCTCAAACGAAAGCACGCGGGCCAGGTCCAGGTCCTCATAGCTGTCGATAAAGATATCGCAGTTGGCGCGAACCTCGTCGCGCTTCATGCGGCCCTGAGGGTCATAGATACCCACGCGCTTAAAGCCGGCGACGCCGGAGCTCTTAAGGCCAAAGACCGCATCCTCAAACACCCACGCGCGCTCAAACTTGTGCCCGTGGCGCTCCTCTAGGCGACGCAGCGCAAGTTCATACACATCCGGGAACTTCTTGGAGCGTCCGGCCTCGCCCGTGGTGGTCACAAACTCCATGTACGCGTCGAGCCCGGCACCAGCGAGCGCAGACTGCACTAGCTCGGCCGGCGTGGACGTGGCCACGCACATGGCAATGCCCACCGCTTTCACCTGCTCCAAAAACGACAAGAGTCCCTCGCGCGGCGGTACCTTGGAGTAGCCATCGATCAAAATTTCGCTCAGCTCGCGATACAGCACCTCGCCACCTATGCCAATGCCCCACGTGTCGTGGTATGCCTGACATTCGTCCTCGAGCGAAAGATGCTCAAACTGGGCAAAATCGTCGACCGTCACGTCGACACCGTGGCGGTGCAATAACTCTGGCTGGGCATAGGCCCAAACGGGGGTGCTATTAACCAGCGTGCCGTCGCAATCGAAAATAAAAGCGACATTGGGGGCGGCGGTCTGGGACATAAACGAACCTTTCGATGTCAAATGGTAAACATCCTGATAAAAACGTTTTACCAAACGTCAAACTAACAATCTTGAAACCCTAATTGGTAAAGCTGTCAAGAGTTTTACCATCGCAAATCTGCCAGTGGTATAAACATGGCGCTCACCGATTAAAAGCCGCCGCAAATCCACTTTCGTTCATAAAAGTAACGTACAGGTGTTATCGTAGTTTCTGCCGAAAGTTCCACCGAGCACGCGAGGTGGAACGAATCATAGAACTATCGCCGTCCCTTCGATTCGTGCAGCCCTGGACCTTTCGCATTTAGTCACCAAGGCAACACGCTGCCGCGTCATGATGGGATCAAACGTGAGCGATACAAAGCTAAAGCCAGTAATCAAAAAGCCCGCAACCCGCAAGCCGGCTCCGCACGCACCGGAGCTCTCTAAGGACGATGTCTATCTGTTTGGCATTGGCATGTGGGAGCGCAGCTGGGAAAAGATGGGCGCGCACCCCGATACGCAGAACCGTACGCGCGGCTGGCGTTTTTGCGTTTGGGCGCCCGACGTAAAGAGCGTCCATGTCATTGGTGAATTTAACGACTGGGATGAAGAAGCCAACCCGCTGGTGCCCGTGCATACGAGCGCTATCTGGGAAGGCTTTATTCCTGGCGCCGAGCAGGGCCAGCTCTATAAGTACCTCATCGAGACCAACGAGGGCGAAAAGCTCTACAAGGCCGATCCGTACGCCTTTAAGGCCGAGTGCCCTCCGGGTACCGCAAGTGTGCTGTGGACCCTCGACGGTTATAAGTGGAACGATGCTGCGTGGCTCAAGCGCCGTGCCGGCCACAACCACATGTCGCAGCCCCTCAACATCTACGAGGTGCATATTGGCTCGTGGAAGCGCCATGGCGACGCGCCGCAGGGCGAGCCGGACGAGTACGGCAATTACCCCGGCCCCATGGATCCCTTCCCCGCGCAGCGCGGCGTGTTTTACACCTACGACGACCTGTCTGTGGAGCTCGTGGACTACGTGCGCGATATGGGCTACACGCATATCGAGGTCATGCCGCTTATGGAGCATCCCTTCGATGGCTCCTGGGGATACCAGACGACCGGCTACTATGCCGCCACGTCGCGCTATGGCGACCCGCAGCAGCTCATGCACTTTATCGATGCGTGCCACGAGGCTGGCATCGGCGTGATCATGGACTGGGTTCCCGGCGGTTTTTGCGCCGACTCCCACGGCCTTGCCACCTTTAACGGCCACATGCTGTTTGAGCACGAGATTCACCCCAACTGGGGTACGCACAAGTTCGACTTCGCCCGCGGCGAGGTACGCTCCTTCCTTGTCTCTAACGTGCTTTATTGGCTCGAGAACTTCCACGTTGACGGCATTCGCATGGACGGCGTGTCCAGCATGCTGTATCTGAACTTTGGCATCGACGATCCGGGCCAAAAGAAGTTCAACAAGTACGGTACCGAGGAGGACCTGGACGCCAGCGCGTTTATCCGCCAGGTCAACTGCGCCGTGGAGGCTCACTACCCCGACGTGATGATGATGGCCGAGGAGTCCACCGCGTGGCCGCTCGTGACCTATCCGCCGCAGGACGGCGGTCTGGGCTTCCACTACAAGTGGGACATGGGCTGGATGAACGACACCCTGCACTACATGCAGACTGATTTTCCGTGGCGCCCCGGCAACCACGGTCTGCTCACGTTCTCCATTATGTATGCCTTTACCGAGAACTTTATTTGCCCGCTGAGCCACGACGAGGTCGTGCACGGCAAGTGCTCGCTGATCGGCCGCATGCCGGGCGACTGGTGGCGCCAGTTTGCCGGCCTGCGCACGCTGGCCTTCTACCAGATGACGCACCCCGGTGCCAAGCTCAACTTTATGGGCAACGAGATCGGCCAGTTTATTGAATGGCGCTACTACGAGTCCATCCAGTGGTTCCTGACCGAAGAGTACGAGACCCACCGTCATCATCAGGCGTTTATCAAGGCGCTCAACCACCTGTACACCGCCGAGCCCGCCCTGTACGAGCGCGGATACACCGACGACGGCTTTACCTGGATTGACGCGGATAACTCCAAGCAGTCCATCGTGAGCTTTGTGCGCCAGGGCGAGGACGTCGATGACGATCTGGTGATCCTGATCAACTTTGACCCGGCGAGCTACGAGAGCTTCCGCGTGGGTGTGCCGCGCGAGGGTGACTGGGAGGTCATATTCGACTCCGACAGTCCCGAGTTTGGTGGCAGCGGATACGCCGGCGAGGAGCCCTACACCTGCTCGAGCGAACCCTATCCCTGGAACGGGCAGATGGACTCCATCGAGATCAAGGTTCCTGGCCTGGCTGGCGTGGTGCTTAAGCGTCGCGGTCCCAGCAGCTATAAGCCGCCCGTGGTTGAGGAGCCCAAGGCTGCGCCCAAGAAGCGCCCGTCCTCGGTGAAGCCCAAGGCCGCGGCTGCTAAGAAGACTCTGGCTAAGGCGAAGGCTGCCAAGCCCGCTGCCAAGGCTTCGGCCAAGTCCACCACGGCCAAGAAGGCAACCACCAAAAAGGCTGCTCCCAAGGCAAAGGCAGCTGCTGTTAAAGCTCCTGCCAAGGATGCGTAACAAAGCCGTTACAGCTGTAATTACCCGCCCCGACGGGGCGTAGGATACAAGTCATAACCGTTCCGGGAGAAACATCCCCGGGGGAAAGGAACGTATGAATAAGATCTTCGACAACAAGCAGGAGTTTACCGAGCTCTATCGCGATGCCGTCATGAGCATTAGCGGCAAGAGCGTCGAGGCCGCCAGCGACCTGGACCGCTTTAACGCCCTGGCCAAGCTCGTGGCCGAGAAGGCCCGCACCGTTGCCACCAAGAGTGACGCTCGCGTCACCGCCGAGGGCAAAAAGCGCGTGTACTACTTCTCGATCGAGTTTTTGATCGGCCGCCTGCTCGACAACTACCTGCTCAACTTTGGCGTGCGCGATATGGTCGCCGAGGCACTCGACGACATGGGCTTCGACCTGTCCGTCATCGAGAACCAGGAGCCCGATCCGGCTCTGGGCAATGGTGGCCTGGGCCGTCTGGCCGCATGCTTCCTGGATTCCATGGCCGCCGAGGGCATCGCCGGCTACGGCAACGGCATGCGCTACCGCTACGGCCTGTTTAAGCAGGAGATCGTCAACGGCAGCCAGGTCGAGGCTACCGACGAGTGGCTCACCCACGGCTATCCCTGGGAGGTGCGTCGTCAGGACAAGGCCGTGACCATCAAGTTTGGTGGCCGCGTTGAGGGCTTTGAGGAGGACGGCCGCACGTTCTACCGCACGGTGGACACGCAGGACATCCTGGCTGTCCCCTACGACATCCCCGTCGTGGGCTATGCCGGCGAGACCGTCAACAAGCTGCGCGTCTGGGCTGCCGAGCCGGTCGAGGAGCACTTTGACCTTGAGGCCTTCAACCGCGGTGACTATGCTCTGGCCGACGCCGAGCGCGCCGAGGCCGAGGCCATCAGCGCCATCCTCTACCCCAACGACGCCGGCGAACACGGCCGTCTGCTGCGCCTGAAGCAGGAGTACCTGTTTGTGTCGGCCGGCATCTACAGCCTGCTCGACACCTTTGAGAAGGAGCACGGCGAGAACTGGGAGCTGCTGCCGCAGTTTGTTGCCATCCACACCAACGACACGCACCCCGCCATGTGTGGCCCCGAGCTCATGCGTATCCTCATCGACGAGAAGAAGCTCGAGTGGGACGACGCCTGGAATATCGTGACGCAGGTCGTGAGCTACACCAACCACACCATCCTGCCCGAGGCTCTGGAGAAGTGGCCCATTGGCACGTTCTCCAAGCTCCTCCCCCGCGTGTACCAGATCATCGACGAGATCAGCCGTCGTTGGCACGAGGCGTTCGACACCACGCAGGAAGGCTGGCAGGAGCGTCTGCGCCAGACCGCTATCCTCTGGGACGGCGAGATTCGCATGGCCAACCTGTCCGTGATCTGCAGCCACAGCGTCAACGGCGTGGCCAAGATCCACTCCGACATCATCAAGAACATCGTGCTCAAGGACTTCTATGCCCTGACGCCCGAGAAGTTCAACAACAAGACCAACGGCATCTCGCACCGTCGCTTCTTTGCCGAGGCCAACCCCACCTATGCCAAGCTCGTGACCGAGGCCATTGGCGACGGCTGGCTGAAGGACGCCTTTGAGCTGGAGAAGCTTAAAGGTTTCCAGAACGACACCGAGTTCCTGAAGGCCGTGGGCGCCTCCAAGCGCGCTAACAAGGAGCGTCTGGCCGCCTACGTTAAGGCCGAGACCGGTCTGGTCATTGATCCCAACACCGTCTTCGATGTTCAGGTAAAGCGCTTCCATGCCTACAAGCGCCAGCTCATGAACATCATGAAGGTGATGGACATCTACAACCGTCGCATCGCCGATCCCAACTTCCACGTGATGCCGACGACCTTCATCTTTAGCGGCAAGGCTGCCTCGAGCTACACCTTCGCCAAGGAGACCATCCGCCTCATTAACTCCGTGGCCGATGTCATCAACAACGACCCGCGCGTCAACGAGGTCATGAAGGTCTGCTTTATCCCCAACTTCCGCGTGAGCAACGCCCAGCTCATCTACCCTGCCGCCGAGATCTCGGAGCAGATCTCCACGGCCGGCAAGGAGGCCTCGGGCACGTCCAACATGAAGCTCATGATGAACGGCGCCATTACGCTGGGCACCCTCGACGGCGCCAACATCGAGATCGCCGACCTGGCCGGCCGCGAGAACGAGGCCATCTTTGGCCTGACCGCCCCCGAGGTCGAGCAGCTCTGGGCATCCAACAGCTACTTTGCGTGGGATACCCTCAACGGCGACCGCGAGCGCCTGGGCCGCGTGATGGACGAGCTCAAGGACAACACGTTTGCCGGCCTTTCGGGCAACTTTGAGAGCATCTACAACGAGCTCATGAACAACAACGACCCCGACCTGGTCATGGCGGACTTCCGCAGCTACGTGGATGCGTGGGAGAAGCTTACCGGCAGCTATGGCGACCAGGAGACCTGGAACCGCAAGGCCCTGCTCAACACCGCCTCGAGCGGCTGGTTCTCGAGCGACCGCACCATTCGCGAGTACCGCGACGAGATCTGGCACGCGTAAAGGCGCGCGAGCTTCCCTATGCCAGCACGGCATTACTCGACGGGCGTGACGTTGCGCCGCGCCCGTCGCTAATGGGTTTAGGAACATCGATGACAGAAGGAGAAATCGATGAGTAAGAAAGAATGCATCGCGATGCTCCTCGCAGGAGGACAGGGCAGCCGATTGGGGGCACTCACACAAAAGATCGCTAAGCCGGCGGTTAGCTTTGGTGGCAAGTTCCGCATTATCGACTTTTCGCTGTCCAACTGCTCCAACTCGGGCATCGACACGGTGGGCGTTCTGACGCAGTATCGCCCCTACCTGCTGCATGCCTATGTGGGCTCCGGCGAGGCGTGGGATCTGGACAGCCGCGACGGCGGCGTGTCGATCCTGCCGCCGTACGAGACGCAGACCGGTGGCGCCTGGTATGCGGGCACGGCCGACGCCATTACGCAGAACCTCGACTACATCAAGGCCAACGACCCCAAGTACGTCCTGATACTTTCGGGCGATCACCTGTATCGCATGGACTACCGCAAGATGCTCAAGACGCACATTGAGAACAACGCCGACCTCACGGTGAGCGTTATGCCCGTGCCGTGGGAGGAGGCCAGCCGCTTTGGCATCCTGACCACCGACCCCGAGGACGGCCGTATCACCAAGTTCACCGAGAAGCCCGATAAGCCCGATTCGAACCTCGCGTCCATGGGCATCTACATCTTCTCGGCCGACGTGCTGATCGAGGCGCTCGAAGAGGACGCTCTGGACCAGCGCTCGAGCCACGACTTTGGCAAGGACATCATCCCCAAGCTGCTCGGCGAGGGCAAGCGCCTGTACAGCTACGAGTTCCACGGCTTTTGGAAGGACGTCGGCACCATCGCCAGCTTCCACGAGACCTCGATGGACCTGCTGGGCAACAACCCCGAGTTCGATCTGTTCGACAAGCACTTCCCCATCATGTCCAACATCACCACGCGTCCGCCGCACTACATTGGCCCGGACGGACGCCTGGACGACTGCCTGGTCTCCAACGGCTGCAAGATCTACGGCACAGCTCGCCACTCGATCCTTTCGACCGATGTCATCATCGAGGAGCGCGCCGTGGTCGAGGACTCCGTGCTGCTGCCGGGTGCGCACGTTAAGAGCGGTGCGCACATCTGCCGCGCTATTCTGGGCGAGAACTCCACGGTCGAAGAGGGCGTGAAGCTCGGCTCTGTCGATACCACCAAGGATACGGCCGTCGTTGGAAATGACGTCGTTATCGGGAAGGGGGAATGATCCGATGATCAATCGCAAGGCCATCGGTTATATCACCGCTAACTACTCTTCGTCCTACGGCAGCGTGCTGCTCAAGGACCGCCCCATCGCGTCCGTTCCGTTTTTGGGCCGCTACCGCCTGATCGACTTCCCGCTGTCCAACATGATGAATGCCGGCATTAAGACCGTCGGCGTCGTCATGCCGGGCAACTACCGCTCGCTGATCGACCACGTGGGCTCGGGCAAGGACTGGGGCCTGGACCGCAAGAAGGGCGGCCTGTTCATGGTGCCCGGCAACGCGTATGGCACCACCAAGGGCGGCATGCGCTTCCTGCTGCGCGACATCATCTCCAACAAGACGCTGTTCCAGCGCTCGGACAAGCCCTATGTTGTGATGATGGGCACCAACATCATCTTTAACATGGACCTCAACACCATCATCGAGGCGCACGAGAACTCTGGCGCCCAGATGACCGTGGTGTACTGCAAGGCTACGCGCAATGTTGATGACGAGACCAAGCTCGAGATTAACGAGAACGGCCGCCTGACGGGCGTGAGCGCCGGCGTCGTGTA
>JAIHVJ010000321.1 GCA_022720335.1 Collinsella sp. | reverse complement strand
GACGAGGGCGAGTCCTATGACGACTACGAGCTCCGTTTTGAGCAGCGCGAGGCCGCCGAGCTCTGTACTGCCGTTCCCTCGACGGGCCTGATTGATGTTGAGCATCGCAGCAAGAACCCGATGGTTGGCCATGACCTGCCGCTGACCCACGAACTCTTTGACTTCGCAGAGACCATCTTTGACGTGCTCGAGAGCCACGTGGTTACGTTGACCAAGAAAACCGAGGACAAGGGCGTGCGCCTGACGTTCCCCGATATGCCATACCTGATTGTGTGGAGCAAGCCCGAGGGGGACTTTGTGGCCGTGGAACCGTGGGGCGGCCTGTCCACCTGCTCCGACGAGGACGATATTCTGGAGCACAAGCGCGGCTGCCTGGTGGCCAAGCCGGGGGAGACCGTTACCCGCGGCTTTGAGATCGAGATCCTTTAACGAGCTATCGTATGTTTGGGGCCGCGCGTGTCGTGCCCCGGAACAGGAGTTCAACATGATTCTGACCGTTACCATGAACCCGTCGATTGATACGCGCTATCAGCTCGACAAGCTGATCATCGACGACGTGAACCGTGTGACGCCCGAAAAGACCGCTGGCGGCAAGGGCCTCAACGTGAGCCGTGTGCTGCTGCAGTTGGGCGACGATGTGCTCGCGACCGGTCTGCTCGGCGGACACATGGGTGCCTATATGGCCGAGCTCATGGATGCCGATGGCGTCAAGAACGACTTTGTGCCCATCGCCGGTGAGACGCGCATTTGCCTGAATATTCTGCACGAGGGTAATCAGACCGAGCTTTTGGAGAGCGGCCCGCAGATCGCCCCGGCCGAGCTCGAGGCCTTTACGGCCAAGTTTGCCGAGCTCGCAGCGAAGGCGGACGTTGTGACGCTTTCGGGCTCGCTGCCGCGTGGTGTCGATGCCGGCTACTATGCCGAGCTCGTCAAGATCGCCGAGGAGGCGGGCGCCAAGGTGCTGCTCGACACCTCGGGTGCATCGCTGGAGGCCGCGCTGGAGTCCGACGCTAAGCCTGAGCTCGTAAAGCCCAACCTGACCGAGATCAACGGCCTGCTGGGTACGTCCTTTACGACCGATGATGTCGATGCCCTGCGCGAGGCGCTTGCCGCCGATGACCGTTTTGCCGGTATCCCCTGGGTTGTCGTTTCGATGGGCGCTGCCGGTTCGGTGGGCTTCCATGAGGGCCGCGCGTTCCGCGCCAAGACGCCCGCGATTGCGGCTGTGAACGCAACGGGTTCCGGTGACTCGACCATCGCCGGCTTTGCGCATGCCATTGCAGCTGGTGCCGACGACGTCACGGTGCTCAAGACCGCCAATACCTGCGGCAAGCTCAACGCCATGGATCCCAAGACCGGCCACCTGGTCATGGATCGCTGGGACGAGGTCTACAACAGCGTTGAAGTAACGGAGCTTTAGGGTTACGGCGTTTTACAAACGCCGTAACCGGCCGACGCTGCGCGGGCCGCATTTGGACAATCTGACGTTCAACTTCAAGGGCGCGACCAGAAGGTCAGCGCCCTTTCGTTTCACGTCACCTTGTCTCAAATG
>JAIHVJ010000320.1 GCA_022720335.1 Collinsella sp. | reverse complement strand
ACGTGAGGTTGAGGTGATAGAGCACCACCGCGACGACGGCAAGCGTGCGCAGGCCGTCGAGCGCAGGGATGTAGCGGGACTTGGGGCGAGCAGGCGTCTGCTCCGCGGCGGGAGTGTTGGCGCGGCCCGCGTTGTTGGCAGAAGCGCGATGGGGGCTTGCGGTGCGTCGCGGCTCGTTGGCACGGCGCTCGCCCTTCACGCGTTCGTGCGGCGCCGGCTCGTTGCCCGTGCGGCGTCGACCGCGCGAGCCCGATTGCGAGAATTGTTCCATAAAACATCATCCAATGACGAGAATAATCAGCACGTATTCATTGTAGCTGCCTGCCCCTGTGAATGCTTGCTGCTGGCGCAAGCTCAAGCGCGCGTCCACATCAAAGTGGACTAAAGTTATAGGGGGTGCGAGAGTGCACAATCGTTGGTCGACGGTGGGCGCAAAGCCTGAAGGCGAGGAGGTTTCCATGGCGGATCACAGCATCGTTGCGGTGTTCGGCAGCATGAACATGGACCTTTCGGTGGCGTGCGAGCGCATGCCGCGCGCGGGCGAGACGGTCGATGGCAGCGGTTTTATCACCAACGCCGGCGGTAAGGGAGCCAATCAGGCCGTTGCCGCTGCGCGCATGGGTGCGCGCACGTGCATGATCGGCGCTGTTGGGCGCGATACCTTTGGCGATGCGCTCGTGGCAGGGCTCCAGGATGCCGGCGTGGGCGTTGAGTTTGTGGCGCGTCGCGATGACGTGGAGACCGGTACCGCGACTATCATTCGCTGCGAGAGCGACAACCGCATCGTGCTGTCGCCGGGCGCCAACCATGCGCTTGCGGGCGAAGACGTTGCCCGCGCACTGAGGCGCTTGGTGGCCGACGAGCTCGACGGCGATGCCAGTGAGATTGCCCCGGCTGCCGGAAGCGTCTTTATTGCCCAGGGCGAATGTGACCTTGCGGCAACGGCCGCGGCACTCTCTTGCGCTCACGAGCTGGGGTTCTATACGATCTCTAACCCGGCGCCCGCCTGCGACCTGCCGGCAGGAGCGTGGCCAGCGGTCGACCTGGTCTGCCCCAACGAGACCGAGTGCCAGGTGCTGACGGGCGTTCTGCCTACGGATGATGCGAGTTGCGTCGCCGCGCTCAATGCGCTGCTCGACAAGGGCGCCGGGGCTGCGGTCATCACGTTGGGCGGCGCCGGCTCGGTTACGCTCGGCGATGGCGGTGAGCCGCTGCGCATGCCGGCGCTTTCGAGCGCGGTGGTCGATACGACGGCCGCGGGCGATACGTTTATCGGCGCGTTGGCGGCAGCTCGTCTGGAGGGCCTGCCGCTCTTTGAGTGCATGGCGGCGGGCGCTCGCGCCTCGGCGGTGACGGTGTCGCGCCTGGGCGCTCAGCAATCAATTCCCACGCGTGCGGAAGTCGAGCACAAGTTTGGTTTAGACGGTTTGGATGTAGACGGAGAAGCGGAGTAGAACAATGGCAACCAAGAAGCTGATCCTTGATCTGGATATGGGTGTGGATGATGCGATGGCGCTTGCCTATGCCATCGCGAGCCCCGAGGTGGAGCTCGTCGGCAT
>JAIHVJ010000319.1 GCA_022720335.1 Collinsella sp. | reverse complement strand
CGACGTGGCTATCCCTAGAACCTTGGCTAAATCCTTCTGATTCACGCCGCGAAGAGCCATCGCAACCCGAATATTGCGCGTGACAATCGCCTGTAAATCATCTGCCTTGCCCGCTGCCGGCTCAGCCGCTCGCGGGGCTTCCATAACTGCTGTCATGCGAACAAGATTAGCATAAAGCGAATTTTCTACACTGACGACACGCAGAATTCTTGTTTAACGCACCACGCCGTGCTATAAAAGCTGCCATGAATAAATCTAGTTCGTTTCAGACGAATTTAGCTCGGAGAGTCCGAGCGACACTAGCCGCACAAGGACATACCCAAAAGGATGCCGCCGATATGCTTGGTATCTCTGAATCCACCTTGTCGAACAAGCTGACCGGCAAGATTCGTTTCAACGATGCAGAAATCTTCAGCCTTTCCCATTGGCTCGGCGTCCCCAGCGACGCCCTTCTGGGCCTCAAGCCTTTGGAGGTGGCGTGATGCGCAAACGCGTTCTGTCTGCTGTTCTCGCGCTTTCGATGTTGCTTGGGCTTTCTGGTTGCATGGAGCCGAAGGAGGAATCTTCATCCGATAGGTTCTTCTCCACTCAGGTCATTTGCATCGGCGGTGAGTCCTTCGCGGCGGCTTGGGTTCCGGGTTATGCAAGCAGTTTTCAGATGGAGCCTTTGAATCGGAGGTGCGATTCGTGATGTCATCCGAATTTGACCGTGAGCTCTTGGTGGTTGTTGAATCCCATGCTGTCCTTCCATTCGATGAGGAACTGGATGTGAAGAGGGCTTGTTTCCGTGTGGGTTGTTCTATTCCAGCTCTTCATGTCGTAGTAGTTCCCGATTGCACCTTCCCGGCTGAGGAAGGTTTCGGATCTTTCGGAGAAGGATTCTCCGGCCGGCACCGTTTCGATGGGACCGATATTGTCAAGGCGCTTCGTTCCCTCGATGAATATGTAGGCCTTCACGTTCTTTGCAGCATGAGTGCCGATATTGCGGAATGTGAATCGTTTGGACTCCCAGTAGTCGGCGGTGACGTGCCAGTACACGTATTCGCTTGCTATCTGGCGTTCGAGCAGTTTGCTGTTCTGTTTGTCGATTCTGTACGAGTGCCACAGTGCTATGCCGGCGACAATTACCGCGGAGACGGCGGCGACGGCGTTGATCCAGTCGGGAATCATGATTCTTCCTTCCTTCGTCTGTTCTTCCTTGGGCTGGTTTGTGCGATTTCTAGCCTACGGCGGGGGAAGGAGCCCCTTTTCAACCGTTCGACCGATGGAGGTTTTGCAGATGATTGCGTATGTGGTTCGTTGTGACGTGTGCGGGGCCGAGGCGTTCGTGCCGTTGAATCAGGACCCGGACATGTGCATGTCGGCGCGCGGGTGGCGTATGAGGCCGCACTCGAAGATGTGCCCGGATTGCGTTTTCGCACTCGAGGGGCCGAAGATTCCACCGAGTCGTATCAACCGCGAGTTCGCCAGGGTTATCAGGGAGGCGAAGCATGCACGGGTTGTATAAATGCGTTCTCACGTTCTGTGCGGTGTTCGTGGGTTTGATTCTGGCCGTCATGGGTCTGTGGGCATTGGTCGGCGTCACCTGCCTGTGTGCGGGCATGGTGCTGGCCGACGTGCCGGAGCGCGTGTCCACCCGTCTGAATCGAGGCGATCGTGAGGGTGTTTAGGAAGTGCTGCCAGGCGTTGGTGCTGGTCGCGGCGTCGCCGTTGCTGTTGATTGGCTTCGGGGTGTGTCTCGCGGTCGTGAATCTTGGCGATTGGCTGAAGGAGGAATGATGCCGAACGGTGAACTGGGATATGTGTTCAAGAGCGCGGTGACGGCCAATGGTTGCCTGATGCTGTGCATCACGCCGCACGCGCGGCGTCGCGACTTCCACAGCAAGGTGTACGTGCTCACGGCCGACGAGGTGCGCGCGTTGATCGAGGCGCTGGCCGTGATGCCGGACGGTCCCGAGTAGTTCTAGGTATCTTTAGACGCCTCTAGGCGTTCGTATGCGTGCCCGACGCTGATTCGGGTCACTGAGAATGTAATGGCTGTGATGGCGCGTATGGCTACGCCTAGCCCTACCTATGCCCCGCCGTGGTGACGGGGAGGCCGGCCGCATTGCAACTGCGGTACTTGTGAGACGAAGAGGTTGCCACCGACCCTATCC
>JAIHVJ010000318.1 GCA_022720335.1 Collinsella sp. | reverse complement strand
TCTACCTGCACTGATAATTGTTCTCGGGGGAAGCGGGCACTGCGGGGCGCGGCAACGGCGCGCGATTTCCGCGTCGCAGCGCTACCCTGATGCTGAATGCCGGGACGATGACCCACTGACCTGCTGACGCCTCTTCGGCCGTCCTCAAATCCGACCTGTCTCGCCCCGGCATCCGCGTCCCGGAGTCCTGCCATGACCTAATAGGAGCATGAGCGCGGACAATCGGACAAGCCAATTGGATTGTAGCGCTCCCGTCAGTGCAATGTCTGGGAGACCCGGGCGCGGAGCAGGCGGCAGACCGAGGGGAGCGAAAATGGAAGGCGAAACGGTCATCGCGGGCGTCGACACGCACAAGGACGTGCATGTTCTGTGCCTGCTCGACGGCCTCGGGAGGAAGATCTGGAGCGGGAGCTTCGGGGCCGACCCCGAGGGCTACGACAGGCTGGCGGAGGCGATAGGCGACCCGGGGAGCTGCATGGTCGTCGGCGTCGAGGGCACGGCATCGTACGGGGCCGGGCTGACAAGGAGGCTCGTGGAGCTCGGGTACAACGTCGTCGAGGTGCTCAGGCCCAAGAGGGACAAGGTGAGGCCCGGCGAGGGGAAGAGCGACCCGCTGGACGCCGAGCGCGCGGCGCGCAAGGCGGCGTCCGGGAGGGGCTGCTCCGTGCCGAAGTCGCAGGACGGCTGGGTCGAGGCGGTGCGCCAGCTCTACGTCGCGCGCAGGCTGGCCGTCGCGACGTCCACGTCCTGCGTGGCCTGCGCGAAGTCGATGCTCACGACGGCCCCGAGCGCCCTGAGGGAGCGGTTCAGGGGCCGCGAGCGGCCGAAGGACCTCATGCCGCTGCTCGCGCGCGGGAGGAAGGCGGGCGACGCGCTCGAGGAGAGCGTGCTGGCCTCGCTGCGGTCCGTCGCGGCGGTCTGGAAGGAGGCCCGCAGCCAGGTCGAGTCCCTCGACGAGCGCATCCGCGCGCTGCTGGAGGCGAACGCGCCCGCGCTGCTCGGCGTCGAGGGCTGCGGCACCACGACCGCCGCCGCCCTGGTCGTGGCCGCCGGCGACAACCCCGGCAGGCTGAAGGGCGAGGCGGCGTTCTCGATGATGTGCGGCGCCTCCCCGATCCCCGCGTCGAGCGGGAAGACGGACCGGCACAGGCTCAACCGCGGCGGCAACCGGCAGGCGAACTGGGCGCTCTACGAGATCGCGATCAAGCGCATGGCGTACGACGAGAGGACGAGGAGGTACGTGGCGAGGCGGACCTCCGAGGTCGACGAAACTGGAGAGGAGGTATTACGAGCTCCTGTGCGAATTGGAGAGAGCGCTCCCGCAAACTGCCTCTTGACAACTTATAGGAGCGTCGGTTTTGTTGCCGAAAAACGGGTTGCGCTCGGCAAGTTTCGATTTTCCCCGCACTTCCGAAATAACACGCTAAAAGCGAGTGTCCGGAAGCCAAACGCGACAAATACTCCTCGGAAAATAGCCCCTTGAACGCAAAAACCGCCTATCGGCGGCTTCCACGGACCAAGCCGGACATACCGTCGCAGGGCCTCATCGCAGCTAGAGCTTTAAGGAAAGGCCCCGCCCCTGTCAAACCTCTACCGGAGAAGCGCGGCAAACAAGAACTGCGCGAGCACGCGTCAGTAGAGTTACATGCAAGCAGAAAAACACCTGCAATTTCGCCTTTTCTCAATTGAGATGTAAGTTTCGACAGGCCAAATCTTACATCCAAACAAATAATAAAAAGAGGCGGCTATTCAAAAGAAAAGCCGCCTCTCCGCAGGACGCAGGCCCGTAGGTTGACTGCGTCAATACCGCTAGGTTTACTCTAGTATCCTATCGGGTCCCAAAAGGTCAATCCAGTTAAAGACGGCAGGCAACCCAAAGCAACATCTTTCATGAATCTCCAGTCCTATCGAGCGCGATCGAGCCCGGCTATCCAACCAGATACGGCCCAATCACATCGAAAATCTCGCCCACCTTGGTTGCGGGATTTTGCAAAGAGGGCTTGAGGTTACCCAGCTCCCTATGGTGCGTATCGAGGCGCCCAGCACGCTGAAGTGCCTCGCCCCGTTTATCGTCCACCGCTTCGAACAGCCCGTCCAAGTTCTTGCGGTACTCGATGCCCAAGTCCTTAGACATCGCCTGACCAAGGGCACGCTGACACTCCGCGGCCGACATGGGGGCGGTCGTATAACGAAAGTGCAGAAGCGGCCACAGTTCGAAGCAAGGGTTCGACCACAACGCGTGGAAGGTCCTCGAACCATCGGAGAGCTCGGTGCACTTACACTCCATCGCGTCGAAATCGGACGCAGGGAAGTCATCCTTGTCATACACGAGCCACACGTGGTCGAACGTCTCGGGCGCATAGCGGCAGTGTTCGACAGCGAAGTCAAGCAGGTCGAGCGTGTGTTTGCCCGTTCCCTTAACGATAACGGCAACCTTGCGTTCGTTTGCCGCGCACAAAGCAGCACGCACGCCCTCGAAGTAGCGAGGCTCAGTCTCCTTGCCCTCGGTCACCACGAGGTGGCGCGTCATCTGCACCATGCGCGGGCGAACCTCGCGTTTGCCACTACGCCAGCCCTTCGACTTCTTCGCTGCCATGTTAATCCCACTCCTCGATGCGGGTGAGATACGGGTCGGCACCGTAACGACCAGACAGGTACTGCTTATCGAAAGCAGCATTCTTGCTAACC
>JAIHVJ010000317.1 GCA_022720335.1 Collinsella sp. | reverse complement strand
GAAACGGATTATGGAATGCTGTGGCGCTCACTTGTTTGCCTTTCTAGGGAATCGATTAACAGCCAATCATCGTTTAAATAATTATCGCAGACTATATCGGATAATATCGAGTTATATAAGCCTGTATAAACTTATCGCGGAAGTATCGAGCTTTCGTAATTTGTCTTAATTAGTAGTCCACCATTGCTTTCTTCCAAGCTCATAGCAAAAGAAAGTTAAGGGCTTCCTAAAAACCATTGCCTTAGACCGAGAAATACTCAATCTCATCGGATAAGTTCGGCCCCAACCACGGATCGCCGTTGAGGAAGAATTCTGGCCAGCGCTGCATGAACAGCGCTTGCTCGCTCTTCCAGCGGCGCAGTTTTTCCTCGTTGGCCTCTTCCCTGCCGCGCGAGGTGAACTCGTAGTGGTACAGCTCGGCATAGGGCGTAAAGATGGTGCGGTAGCCCGCCTCCCACACGCGCAGGCAAAAGTCTGCGTCGTTAAAACCGACGGCGAATTCCTCGTTATAGCCCCCGGCCTGCTCAAATACGTCGCGTCGCACCATCTGGCAGGCGCCCGTTACGGCACTGAAGCTACCGGGGCGCACAGCGCGGGCAAGATAGCCCTCGCGCTTTGCCGAGAAATCCTGGTTGGCATGGGCAAGTGCGCCACGCACACCAACCAAAATGCCGGCATGCTGTACCAAATGATCGGCAAAATAGAGCTTGGCCCCCACCACGCCCGCATCGGGACGCTGCAGATAGCCCATCATCTCTTCGATAAAGTCGGGGCTTATGACCTCGGTATCATTGTTCAGCAACAGAAGGTAATCACCCTTGGCATGCTCCACTCCAAAGTTAATGATCTGGGAGTAATTGAACTCACCCGGCCAGTACGCAACGCGCGCGATGCCCTTGCCTTCGGATGCTGCAGCTACGCGCTCTGGCAGGGTTTCGTAATACGCAAACGTCTCCGGGGCTTCGCTGTTGTTCTCCACCAAGACGATCTCGTAGTTGGCATACGTGGCCTTCTGGGCGATCGACATCACGCAGGCGTCGAGCGTCTCAACATGGTCCTTGGTGGGAATCACAATGCTCACCAGCGGCGCGGGCTCTGGCAGCGCATAGCGCATACGGTAGACAAACGGCGTCTCGGATTCCTCGACCGTTCCTCGAACGCCAAGCGAGTCGAAGTGGCGCTGCAGAGCCAGGCGTCCGGCCTCGATGGCATACGGCTTGCTATCGGCAGAGCCATCGGCGGTCGATCCCGGATGAACGCGCCAGTGATACAGCACGTGCGCAACGTGCTCAAAGCGCGCGCCCGCCGCAAGGCAGCGGAGCGTCAGGTCGTAATCCTGGGCACCCGCGACATCTTCCGGCGACATGCCTATGCGATCGACGAGCGCCTTCTCCACCATTAGAAAATGCGTAACGCAGTTATGGCTATAGAGCAGGTCGACGTTGAGTTTGGTCTTAAAGACCGGCTGGCCCCACTCCCCCGTTTTCTGGAACATGTCCTCGTCGCAAAATAGGACCTGAGGGCGCTCGCCCTCGGCCGCCTTATTCAGCGCGGAAACATACTGGAATAACGCGTCCGGTTCCA
>JAIHVJ010000316.1 GCA_022720335.1 Collinsella sp. | reverse complement strand
AACCGCAGGCGTTCTACCTGCGGTTATGTTTTGGCGTTTTTTGGCATGGTTGGAGGTAAGGGGCCAAACGTAGTAGATGGGCCGGTTTCGTGGCGCGCCCCCGGCGCATAAAAGCGCCGCCACGGAGGAGGGAGATGCCTCCGTGGCGGCTGGGGGTAGGAGTAGGTCGGAATTTAGCCCTGCCGGCCGCCCGGGGCCTTTTGGCCCCGGGCGCTGCCAGCGTGCCTAGCGCTTACGGATACCCCAGACCAGGGCTCCGACGCCGGCCGTGGCGATGACAAATGCCATAAGCAGAGCGGCAGCCTGCTGGTCGCCTGTGGCGGGCAGGAAACCCTTGACCGTCTTGACGATGTTCGTCACGGTCTTGGGCGTGCCGGGGTCGGGCGTCGGCACGGGCGTTTCGGGCTTCTTGTACGTGTTGTTGAACACGATGCCCTCGACGCTCTTGTCGCCCTTGGCATAGGCGACGCTCGCCTTGAGGTTACCCTCGCCGTCGTCGACCACGTTGACGGTCGCGGTAAAGACGGACTTGTCATAAGTCATACCGGTCTCGTCGCCCTTGACCTCGCCGATGGTGTAGACGTACGTTCCGGGCTCGTCGTACTCGAACTTGTCGAAGTTGATCTTGCCGTCGGCGTCGTTGGTGACGGTGGACTCGACATCCTCGCCAACGAGCTTAAAGCTAAACTCGTCCTTCTTGAGTTCGCGTCCCTCGAGTACCTTGATGGCGCCGATGGAGATCTGCGTAGGCATGGCGTGATACTTGTTGGTAAAGCCAGCCGACTCGGTGGTTCCCTCGAGCTTGTGCGACGCGGTCAGCGTGCCGTCGCCGTTGTCGGATACGGTGGTCACGACGGTGTAGGTCGCGCTGTCATAGGCGACGCCCTTGTACAGGCCGAGCGCGTTGGGGCAAGCCTCGCGCAGCGTGTACGTGTGCGTGCCGGGTGCCTCGTAGCGGATCGGGCTCAGCGTAACGGTGCCGTTGGCGTCGTTAGTGCCGCTAGCGACAACCACGCCGTCCTCGAGCAGATCAAACGTGAACTCGCCGGCTGCAAGGTCGCGTCCGGTCAGACGCTTGACCGTCTTGACCTGATCGGTCACGGAAGAATCGGTGGGTGCCACGCTGTACGTGTTGGTGAACGTAAAGACCGCACCGTCGCCGCCGTCGCGCTTGACGCTCAGATGTCCAGCGCCGTCATCGGTCACGGTGTAGGAGACCTTGCGCGTTACGTTAGCGTCGTTGGTCACGCCAGGGGCGCTACCGGACTCGGTCACCGTATAGGTAAAGGTGTGCGAGCGCGGGGCGGTGGGGGCTGCGGGCTCGGACTCGTCCTTGGTCTCGTCACCGCTGGCGTCAGCGTCAACCTCGGCCTCGTCGGCGTTGGCTTCAGCGTTGTTCGATGCATCGCCAGAAGCGTTGTCCGTCACGCCCAGGGCGCGGTTGAGGTCATCGAGCGTAAAGTGGATCTTGCCAAAGTCCACGTTGCCGGCCGCGTCGTTGGTTGCGGTCGTGCGCTCGGGCATCGGGGCACCCGCCTCGTCAGCGGTCACGGTAAAGGTAAACTTACCCGCGATGTCGGCCGGGG
>JAIHVJ010000315.1 GCA_022720335.1 Collinsella sp. | reverse complement strand
CACCGGGGAGGTGGCAGGCTCGACGGCGACGACCTTAATCTCGGGGTTCTGCTCCTTGAGGAACTCGCCCACGCCGGTCACGGTACCACCGGTGCCAACGCCGGCGACGAAGATGTCGACCTGGCCGTCGGTGTCGTCCCAGATCTCGGGGCCGGTCGTGGCCTTGTGAATGGCGGGGTTGGCGGGGTTCACAAACTGGCCGGCGATGATGCTGTTGGGAGTCTCCTTCTGCAGCTCCTCGGCCTTGGCGATAGCGCCCTTCATGCCCTTGGAGCCGTCAGTGAGCACGAGCTGCGCACCGTATGCCTGCATCAACTTGCGGCGCTCGACGGACATGGTCTCGGGCATGGTGATGATCACCTTGTAGCCGCGGGCGGCCGCCACCGAGGCGATGCCGACGCCGGTGTTGCCGCTCGTGGGCTCGATGATGGTGTAGTCGCCGCCGCGCACGAGCTTGCCTGTCTTCTCGGCCTCGTCAATCATGTTCTTGGCGACGCGGTCTTTAACGGATCCGGCGGGGTTGAAGTATTCGAGTTTGACGAGCACACGAGCTTTGAGGTCCTCGTCGGCCTCAAAGTGAGTGAGCTCTAGAAGCGGGGTGTGGCCGATAAGCTGATCGATGGACGTGTAAACCTTGCTCATGGTGAACCTCCAAAGTGTTCAAGTTGCTGGTTGCCGTGTGGTTTCACGGTGCGTGTAGCAGCTAAACCCATAAACCTTATAGGTTGTTCGTTTAGCTGTTGGGAAGCATACTAGACACTAAAGCCTAGTAATGCAATGGGAAATAGAAGATTATTGCGAGTCGATTAACCATCTTGACCGGAACGGGTATTTTCAAAACTAATTTTTCGGCTAGAATTTCTACGGACTAAATGACCGAAAGGCAGCACTATACATGTTGGTTTCTACTAAGGGCAGATATGCCCTGCGCGTTATGGTCGATCTGGCCGAGCACCAGGCGGCCGGTCGCATTCCGCTCAAAGAGATCGCGGCGCGACAGGGGATTTCCGAGAAATATCTCGAGAACATCTTGGCTACGCTCGTGCGCGCCAACATGCTTTCGGGCATGCGCGGCAAGGGCGGCGGCTACGTGCTCACGCGCCCGCCCGAGCAGTACACGGTGGGCGAGATCCTGCGCCTGACCGAGGGTAGTCTGGCGCCGGTCGCCTGCCTGGATGGCGACTGCAAGGGCTGCTCGCGTTCGGATGAGTGCCCCACGCTCGACGTGTGGAAGAACCTGGATAAGCTCATCAACGACTACCTCGACGGCGTGACGCTCGATCAACTTGTCGCCCCCAACGAAGGCTACGACTACGTCATCTAGCCCACCTGCTATGTGGGGACGGGGTGGAAATGGTAGATTTTCTTGCCCTCTGAGACTTGGCAAATAAGAAGGCCGCCCATTTTTGCGATGGGCGGCCTTCGTTTTGGGCTGTTGAGACGGACACGGCCGGAATGGCCATTTTAGTCCTCGGCGATGCTGTCGAGGATGCTGCGCGTGATGGACACCAGGATGCTGCCCATAAAGGCCGATCCAAAGCTGGCGATGGAGATGCCGACGCCCAGCAGGTTGACCGACAGGTAACTCGCGAGC
>JAIHVJ010000314.1 GCA_022720335.1 Collinsella sp. | reverse complement strand
GAAGGCATTTAATGGCGGTGCCGAACGGCAATATTCGGTCGGGTGAGCGGCGGTGCTGATTCGCAATATAGGTGGTGTCGAAAGGGCCTAGGACTCACCCAAAGGAAGGAAAACGAAATGAAAACAGATAGATACGGAATTAGCGGCAGCACGTTAAAGATAATAGCAGCCATCTCGATGGTTCTCGATCATGTAAGCAGGATCGTCCTGACCAATGGAATCATGACTCACGCATCGTACAGTCAGATATCAGACGAACAATGGGCGATTCTAAGCGAGGCTTCGGATGTGCTTCATGTTCTTGGCAGAATTGCATTTCCCTTATTTTGCTTTTTGATAGTTGAGGGATTTTTGCATACTCATGACATAAAGAAGTACCTGCGAAATATGCTTGTCTTCGCAATCATTGCGGAGCCCATATACGATTTCGTTCAAACCGGGCAGCTATTTGACCTTCGGCAACAGAATGTTATGTATGAGCTCCTGCTTTCCTTGGTCTTTTTGATTATTCTGGAAAAGATACAAAGTCTTTCAAAATGGAAGAGGCACATTGCAGAAATTGCTCTGATTGTTTTGACAGCACTGGCAGCTGAATACACTAAGCTGGATGGCGGTGCGTATGGCATTCTGCTTGTGGCTGCATTCTATTTATTCCACGACAGCAAAGCTAAGATGTTCTTTGCTGCAGTATGTGCAGTGCTCCTTTCGTCATGCCATATAATTGGCGGCGGATTTGAGTTCACTACAGCTAATATTTTTAATCCTGATGTTGCTGCCGCGATAATTTCGTTGTTGCTTATCAATCTTTATAATGGCAAGCGAGGGCTGAAGCTGAAATATTTCTTCTACATTTTCTATCCGGCACATCTTGCTCTGCTTTATGGTGTCTCGCTTATTGTTTTGAACTGTCTTTAAAAACTCTCAAACAAGTCTCTGAAAGCAGAAGCAAATTGACCCTAAGACTGCTTGTGAATTTCCGGAACACCTGAGAGATGCGAGGATAGACAACGAGGGCTGCAGAAAGATGCTTCTCAGTTCTCTGGCGGATCGCATGAATCTGTATGAGGATCACTTCCACACACTCATTGATAACAGTGATAAACACGGCAGATCCTCAAAACATGAGACTGCGAAGGTCGAAAGATGCTTCGAAAGCATGAATGGCAGCGAGAAAACGAGTTCGGAAGCACCCTCTGGATGCTCCAGCATAGAATAGAAAGCGGTCAACTTCGGTTGGCCGTCTTTTTTTGTCGCCCTTTCATGGGTTCGAACCCGTATCTATCTATATATAAGAACGCTTGGCGAACAAAACCCGCCTTTTACCGATGGGAAACAAATAGCTGATGCCTTTGGAGTAAAGTAGCGTTCCAGAGATGACCGATGTCTCAATACTCATAAAACAGCTGGTCATCGCCAATATCAGAAGCCAATGCTTCAGTTTTAACCCCAGTGATGCGACTGAGGGACCTATTTATTTGTGAACAAAATATGGAGTGCGGGATTCCCGCCCACGGGGCCCCTCCGGTCTGGCAATATATCTCCTTGCCGCGCGGCCCGGTCGAACCGGATGAGCCGCTAAGCGTGCACCTTGAGAACCG
>JAIHVJ010000313.1 GCA_022720335.1 Collinsella sp. | reverse complement strand
CAGCAGGCCCAAGAAGCCAACGCGGAAACCAAAGCCGAGCGCCACCGAAGTCTCGGGCTCCCACACCAACGACGGGTCGTTGACATGCAGCTTATCGAGCGCGTCACGCAGGTTCTCGTAGTCCTTGTTATCGATCGGGAACAGGCCCGTATAGACCATGGGCTTAGCCTCGCGGTAACCGGGAAGCGGCTCGGGGCAGGGGTTCGACGCCCAGGTAAGGGTGTCGCCCACGCGAACGGCCTCGGGGTCCTTCAGGCCCGTGACCACGTATCCGACCTCGCCGACCGTCAGCGCGTCGACCGGCGTCTCGGCGGGACGCTTGACGCCCACGCCATCGACCAAAAAGTCGCCCTTTGCCTGCATCATGCGCAAGGTATCGCCCTTTTTGATGGAGCCGTCAAAGATGCGCACCGTGGCGACGACGCCACGATACTCGTCGAAGTATGAATCCAGAATGAGTGCCTTGAGCGGCGCATTCGCATCGCCCTTGGGCGGAGAGATCAGAAAGACAATGGACTCCAGCAGATCGTGGATGCCCTCGCCGGTCTTGCCCGAGACACACACGGCATCATCGGCAGGGATGGCCAAGTCGTCCTCAATCTCAGTCTTGACCTCGTCGGGATGTGCGGAGGGCAGATCGATCTTGTTGATGGCGGGCACGATGTCCAGATTGGCATTCATGGCGAGCGTCGCGTTAGAGACGGTCTGCGCCTCGACGCCCTGCGTGGCGTCGACAACGAGCACCGCGCCCTCACAGGCTGCCAGCGAGCGCGAGACCTCATAGGTAAAGTCCACGTGGCCCGGCGTATCGATCAAATTGAACTGATACGTCTCGCCATCGTCGGCGTCATAAGACACGCGAACGGCATTGGACTTGATCGTGATGCCGCGCTCGCGCTCGATATCCATGGTGTCGAGCAGCTGCGACTCCATGTCGCGTTCGTCGACGGTATGGGTGAGCTCGAGGATGCGATCGCTGATCGTGGACTTGCCATGGTCGATGTGCGCAACGATTGAGAAGTTGCGGATGTGGGAAATGTCAATTGAAGTATTCATGCGGACTATCTTACCCGAGCGGTACAAAAAATGGAGCCTGTTCCATAAAACAGGCTCCATTTATGCGCGTAATCTGTGTGGTGTGAAATTTACAACTTAGGAGTTGATGCTGTTCACGAGCTTGGCAAGACCGGACTTGCGGTTGGAAGCCTGGTTCTTGTGGATAACATGCTTGGCGGCAGCCATGTCGAGACGCTTGGTGACGGTCTTGAGGACAGCCTGGGCCTTCTCGGCGTCGCCCTCGGCGACGGCGGACTGGACGTGCTTGGTCAGCGTCTTGAGCTCGGACTTGACAGCCTTGTTACGCATGCGAGCTGCCTCATTGGTGCGGATACGCTTCTTCTGAGACTTGATGTTTGCCACTTCTGGAGTTCCTTTCGAGTTCCTTGCAAAAAATGTATGACACCTCTGAGACACGGTGAGGTCATGCAAGCGCCTACTATAGCACGCTCCCCCTCAAAGGGATAGAACGAATTTGTCAAATAGGCAGGTATCATCACGATTTTCTCAAGATGTTCGTAATCCAGAGCAAAAGCGCGGTCTG
>JAIHVJ010000312.1 GCA_022720335.1 Collinsella sp. | reverse complement strand
GTCCTCAACCGCGCAAATCTGCGTCGACAACCTAGTGGACGCGGCGCTTGCCGCCGGCGGCCACGACAACGTGACCGTAGTAGTCGTTGACCTGGTTGACGATGGCGTTATGCGCGAGGCGCAACGCGTGCGTCGCCGCAACATTACTATCGCCGCCATCCTGGCCCTCGTCTTTGTGCTGGCAGCTGGCATCTGGGCCTACACGGGTGTCACCGGCTCATACTACCTGGGTACCTACCAGGGCAATGTCGCCGTCTGGCGCGGCCTGCCCGGCAAGCCGCTCGGACTCAAGCTCCACTGGCTCGAGAGCGAAACCAGCATTAAGCTGTCCGACCTGCCCGAAGACACGCAAAACCGCCTCAAGGCGGGCATTCCGCAAACAAGTGTCGACGATGCGCAGGACACGATATCCAAGTACCGCCACCAGATCGACGAGGAGCAGACCCGCCAGGTGATCGACGCGCAAACGATTCGCGACAACACCAATCAGGGATCGACCTCCGAATCAGATTCCGAGAAAACCGCCGAACAGTCCGCCGAGGCCGAAGCCTCCGATAAGAACTAGAAAGGGAGTGCCGCTTATGAGTCGCCGCAACACCGAGCTGCTCTTGCTCATCGCCTCGGCGTTCCCCGTCATCCTGCTGTATGCGATGTACGTGCTCACTGCGGGCGCCGCTATCTCCTTTGAGACGCTCGCCGTACCGATCGGCCTCTTTGCCGCCTTTGCCGCGGCCCACATTGCCGTGCGCATCTTGGCGCCCGGTGCCGACCCCGCCATCCTGCCCATTGTCTTTGTGCTTTCGGGCATCGGCATCACGTTCGTGACGCGTCTCGCCCCCGCTCTCGCCATCTCACAGCTCATCATCCTGTTTGTCTCGGTGGCCCTGATGGTGGGAACGCTCGCACTGGTCAAAAACCTCGACGTGGTCATGCGCTACAAGTACACCTTTGGCATTATCGGCATCATCCTGCTGATGCTGCCCATCTTTATCGGCACCACGATCTCGGGCTCCAAACTGTGGATTCGCATCGCGGGCTTTACCATCCAGCCCGGCGAGTTCGCCAAGGTCTTTATCGTGCTGTTCCTGGCCGGGTACCTGGCCGAGAACCGCGAGCTGCTCTCCATCTCCAACCGCAAGATCTTGGGCTTTAAGATCCCTCGCCTGCGACTGCTACTGCCGTTGTTTGCCGTGTGGGGTGTGTGCCTGCTCGTCGTCGTCTTCGAACGCGACCTGGGTTCGGCCGTGCTGTTCTACACCATCTTCTTGCTGATGCTCTACGTTGCCACGGGGCGCTTTTCGTATGTCGTTATCGGCCTTGCGCTCTTAGCCGTCGGAGCCGTGGGCGCCTACAAGTTCCTGTCTCACGTTCAGGTGCGCTTCCAAGTTTGGGTCGATCCGTTTAAGGACGCCCAGGGGCAGGGCTACCAGATCGTCCAGTCGCTCTTCTCGCTTGCCGATGGCGGCCTGGTCGGTGTTGGCATCGGCAACGGCATGGCCAACAACATCCCTGTCGTCGAGTCCGACTTTATCTTCTCGGCTATCGGCGAAGAGATGGGCCTTTTGGGCGGCGGCGCCGTGCTCATCCTTTTTATGCTCTT
>JAIHVJ010000311.1 GCA_022720335.1 Collinsella sp. | reverse complement strand
ACGGCGCCCCCGGACCCCAGGAGGGGCCGCGGGGGCGTTCAGCTAACTGCGGGAATGGCCTATTTGCTCAATGTGTTCGGCTGAGATCGGAAATCAACCCCTTCAACTGATATATCACATAATCCCAGTTCAGAGGTATCGTTGAGCAGCGTAGAATAGAGGCGTTGACCAAGCCGCGAAACACATGTGAAACGTTTCCGGCAAACCAAACGCGCGATATGCGCCTATTTAAGTTGGAGGCAACTATGGGTCTGCTCGATTCGCTTAAGTCCACCTTCACCTCGACCGGCGAGGCGTCCGTTCCGCCCGCAGCAAGCTTCGCTACCCGCGAAGGCGTCATCTATGCCCCCATCAACGGCGTGCTCGTCAACCTGGACGAGGTTCCCGACGAGACGATCGCCTCGGGCATGCTTGGCCAGGGCTATGGCATCGAGCCCATTACCGGCACCGTCTATGCGCCCGCCAACGGCCGCATCGGTGCCACCACTGTCACCAACCACTCCATCGGCATGATTACCGAGGACGGCCTGCGCGTGTTCATCCATGTTGGCCTGGGCACCGTGGAAATGAACGGCAAGGGTTTTGCCCGCTTTGTCGAGATGGGCGATGTGGTCAAGGCAGGCCAGCCGCTCATCAGCTTCGACCGCGAGGCCATTAAGGCCGCTGGTCACGAGGACATCGTGACCGTCATCGTCTCCGAGCTCGATCGTCTTAAGAGCATCGACCATGTCGGCGAATCTGGAACGCTTATCGGCGGCAACCCGCTCGTCAAGCTGGGCGACCCGCTGCTGGTAGCCAAGACCAAGTAGCCAGGCCCCGCGCCATACAGCCAAAAGGCACCTCGTCAAGCGCCCGCGACCATTTGGCCGCGGGCGCTTTTCGTTTGAAAAACCATCCCGCCAATGCCTTATCTGTATAGCCCAAATGAGCCGAGCTGCTAGAATATCGAACTGTATGGATAACTATCATTCAACCGTTATGGGAGGATACGTGAACCGCACCAAAATCGCGCAGCTCTATGCCGATGCCGAGTCGCTCGGCGGCCAGACCGTCACCGTCGCCGGCTGGGTCAAGTCCGTCCGCGACATGAAGAACTTTGGCTTTGTTACGCTCAACGACGGCAGCTGCTTCCGCGACCTGCAGGTCGTCATGAACCGCGAGGCACTCGACAACTACGACGAGATCGCACATCAAAACGTCTCGGCCGCACTCATTTGCACCGGCACCGTCAAACTGACCCCCGATGCACCCCAGCCTTTCGAGCTTTCTGCCACCTCCATCGAGGTCGAGGGCGTCAGCGCCCCGGATTACCCGCTGCAGAAGAAGCGCGCAACCGTCGAGTTCCTGCGCACCCAGCAGCACCTGCGCCCGCGCACCAACCTGTTCCGCGCCGTGTTCCGCATCCGCTCTGTCGCGGCTGCCGCTATCCACCGCTTCTTCCAGGAGCAGGGCTTTGTCTACGTCAACACCCCCATCATCACCACGAGTGACTGCGAGGGCGCCGGCGAGATGTTCCGCGTGACCACGCTCGACCCCAAAAACCCGCCCCTCACCGAGTCCGGCGAGGTCGACTGGAGCCAGGACTTCTTTGGCAAGCATGC
>JAIHVJ010000075.1 GCA_022720335.1 Collinsella sp. | reverse complement strand
ATTCGCACCGGACCCCGTCCCAACTCTTTAGTTATCTAGCAACCAAGAGGCTACTCCTCCGAGCCGTCCTCCCCAGAAGCTTTCTTCTGCTGATCGAGCTTATGCTTACCACTTACGATAGACGTAGCGCCCAGTGTGGCCAAGCTTGCACTGGCAAGGCTCGCCATAACGATAAGGTCGCCCGTCTTGGGCATGTTACCGCCAGATGACTTGGTCGTTGTAGTCGTCGTGGTTGTAGTGGTCACCGTCTTGGAGTCATTTTGCTCTTGGACCTGGTTGTCAGCACCGCTCTTGTCGTCGTCTTCGGGCTGTTTCTTTTCGCCCTCGGTCTTGCTCTCGTCCTTCTTCTGAACGGATTTGTCGTCCTTCTCCTCAGAGCTAGAACCCTTATCAGATTCGGTCTTCTCGGAAGCCTTGTCCTTGGAGTCGCCCTTTGCGGCCTCGGTCTTTTCCGTGGAAACCTGATCAGAATTGTCCTTGTTCTGGGTCGAGCCATTATTGACGCCAGCCATCAGCGAAGAGCCCAGCGTAGAACCAAGCTGCACGGAGAAAGAAGGCTTCTTGTCCGGCGAAGCAACGGGAGCGTCCGGCGCCTTATTCGAGTCGTCCTTGGAAGCGTCGGAATCAGGGGTTGCGTCAGAGCCGGAGCCGTTGTTAGAGCCGGTGTCAACGGACGAATCGCTCGAGCCGGTGGATGAGTTAGAGGTGCCAGCGTCGGTCGAACCAGAAGCGTCGCTGTCCGTATTGCCGGCAGAGCTTGAAGACGAATCGCCCGCAGCAGAGCCGTTCGAATCGGAGCCGTTCGAGGTAGAGCCGTCGTTGGTAGTGCCACCAGCAGAGCCATTACCGTCAGCATCGGTCGAGGGCGCATCCATCCTGTCATCGTTGGCATCGTCACTCGAGTCGTCATTCGAATCAGGTGTCGGCGAGGGCGCCGGCGTAGGCTCGGGCTGCACGGGCGTCGCAGCGGCTGCCTCGTCCTCAGCGATATAAACCAAGCAGTCCTTTAGCTCGTTGCGGTAGCGGTTCTTCCAGCCCTCATGATACTGGGGCTGGCTCGAATACTTGGTCGCCACGTTATTGACCACGCTGTTGGAGAGCGCCGTCACAAACTCGCGGTCGGACATATCGTTGGAAAGATTCGCCCAGCGGAAGAAGTCTCTGCAGCCACCGGTACCGCACATGTTGGTGATGCTCCACACCATGCCCTTGACGCAATCGGCGCGGCCCGAAATATCAATGGCCAGGCCGCTCTTGAGCCACGCCTCGGTCACCGCATAGTACGAGTTGTACGCATAGGCATCTTGAAGTGCTGAGAAATCAACAGGATCGGTGTTGTACGCACCTTGAAAGGCATCCTGAGCGATATGGCCCAACTCGGTGAGCTGACCGTTCTCGTACATGGCATTGCTCGTGTTGGAAATCTCGCTGCCGCGATCAATCGCATCCTTGAGCATGCTGTATTTTTCGGGGTTGTAGTTGTAGGCCTGCTTCATAAACGGAATGAGCGACCAACGACGGTCGAACTGGTAATAACCCAGCGCGTTATAGCCGTCACCGTACGAAAAGCCCTGGTTGTAGTTGCCATGGCTCTCGTACTTGGTAAAGTACTTCATCTCGGGAGTCACGTTGACAAACGAAACGCCCTGGACCGACCTCAGCACGCCCGAGAAGGACTGCTGGGTGTAGAGACCCTTATCGATATCGGTGGCATCCGAGGCAACGCCCGGCGTGGGCTCCTCGGCAGCGGCGGGTGCCGGCGCGGAAACGGCGCCAAACGAAAGCGCCAGCGTCAGGCCCGCGACAATCGCGGAATGCTTGGGCTGCATAAGATCCTCCCTGCATTGGTGTAGTTAAAGTGCAGTTTGCAAAGATAAAACTAAGTATTGCAGCTCGCCCGTTGTTGCACAACAACCCCTCGGTAAACGGCAACAACCCTCCGCGAAATCTTAAGGAATTAAACAAACTGGTCGTCGGGCGCCACCAGAAGCTCGCCGTATCGCTCCATCAGCCCGTCCCTCAACTGACAGAAAGCGGGGATATAGACGTTCAAGATGCGCTGAATCAAATCTTGAGCGAGCTTGTTGTCGTAGATATGGACGTTCGTATTGCGGTCTCTGAGCATGTCTAGCCAGGCCGCCTCATCAATAAAGTCGTAGAATCGGTACGACTCCTTCACGATGGCACGAGGAGACCCCGACGCGGCAAGCGTGGCGCCCTCATACTCGAGCAGACGCTTAAGGAGCTTCCAGCTCAGTTCAAATTGAAGATTGAACTTATTAATCAATCCACTCTGAACAAAATCATTGTTGAGATCCTGATTGGGCGCATCCTCAAGATTCGCCAAGGCGCTAACAAAGTTCTCATATTTTTTCATACAGAATCACACCATCCCTGGCAATCTCATCGAGCAATTGCTGCGAGAGGGACTCGTCGAGATTGACGACATCTACATCTAAAAGAGTATCAAGATGTTCCTCGATCAAATATGAGAAACGGCCGAAATCCCGGCAACCTGCTACGGCGATGTCAATATCGCTCTTGGGCAAGTTGTCGCCTCGAGCACGAGAACCAAACAACACGACCTTCTCGGCGTCACATTCCCGAGCAAAAACTTCGATTTGCTTGTACACCTTGTCGAGAGATGCCATTTGCACCCCTACAGCTTAATGTCAAAGTTGATTTCGGGGACGGCGGCCAGGTCGGCCAACGTCACGCCGTCGACGTACTTTTCGATCACGTCGTCCAAACCGCGCCAGAACTTGACGGTCGAGCACAAATCGCTGCGGGTGCAGCTGTTGTCGATGCCATCGCACGCCACCGGAGCCGTGCTGCCCTCGACGGCACGCAGGATGTCGCCGGCGCGCACCTCGGCCGGGTCCTTCGCCATCATGTAGCCGCCGCCCTTACCGCGCACGCTCCTAAGCAGGCCCGCCTTCATGAGCGGACGAACCAGCTGCTCCAAATACTTTTGTGAAATATGCTCGCGGTCAGCGACCTCGCGAAGGGCAATCTTGCCCTCGGCGTCACCAAGCGCTGCGATATAGATCATCAGACGGAGGGCATAGCGGCCCTTAGAAGAAATGAGCATACCTACCCTCTCATCGTAGCCGAGACAAAATACCAGGCTTGTTTGTCCCAAATCTTATGCACGCGGGGCAAACAAGCCTGATTATTATGTCCCACATCTAAAAAGTCGAGTGGATTAGTCGGGTTTTCCCTTGACTAACGCCGAACCCATAGTAACTTTATTCCGAGAAGATTCCTAGGGTTTAGTACACCTATGAGTACACCATATACAGAGAGGGACAGCATGAGCGCAAATCCGCTGCTTTCCATCGAAGGTCTGACCGCCTCCGTGGACGAGAAGACCATCCTCCACAACGTCAACCTCAACGTCGCCGCCGGCGAGACCCACGTTCTGATGGGACCCAACGGCGCCGGCAAGTCCACCCTCGGCCACCTGGTCATGGGCGACCCCGTTTACACGGTCAACGACGGCCGCATCGTCTTTGACGGCCAGGACATCACTGAACTCACCACCGACAAGCGCTCGCGCGCCGGCCTGTTCCTGAGCTTCCAGGCCCCGGTCGAGATTCCGGGCGTGCCGCTGTCGAGCTTTTTGCGCGCCAGCATCGCCGGCCGCCCCGGCCTGGAGATGAAGGGCAAGGAGTTCCGCCGTCGCGTCAAGGAGCTCGCGGCAGAGCTCAACATGGATACCGCCTACCTCAACCGCGAGCTGGGCGTGGGCTTCTCGGGCGGCGAGAAGAAGAAGGTCGAGATGCTCCAGCTCCTGTTGCTGCAGCCCAAGCTCGCCATCCTCGACGAGACCGACTCGGGCCTAGACGTCGACGCCCTGTCCACCGTCAGCCACGGCATGGACGCCTACCGCAAGAGCTGCGACGGCTCCATGCTCATCATCACACACAACACGCGCATCTTGGAGCACCTGGATGTCGACCGCGTCCACGTTATGGTCAAGGGCCACATCGTGCGCGAGGACGACGCCTCGCTCATCCCCTGGATCGACAAGAACGGTTTTGAGACCTTCGAGCGCGAGGCCGCCGAGCAGCGCGCCCAGGCCGAGGCCGCCGCTGCCGAGCAGCAGGCGTAAAGGGGCGACGCAATGACCAAGAACCGCACCGAGGTCGCGGACATCGACCGCAGCCTCTACGACTTCACCTATGGCGAGGAGGGATTCGAGCGCCTCGACGCCGGCATCACGCCCGACATCGTGCGCGAGATCAGCGCCAAAAAGGACGAGCCGCAGTGGATGCTCGACCTGCGCTTAAAGTCCCTCGAAATCTTCAACCGCTTCCCGGATCCGACGTGGGGCCCCTCCATCGAGGGCCTGGACATGGACAACATCGTCACCTACGTCAAGCCCAACACCGACCAAAAGCACGACTGGCAGTCGGTGCCCGACGACATCAAGAACACCTTTGAGCGCCTAGGCATCCCCGAGGCCGAGCGTAGCTACCTGGCGGGTGTCGGCGCGCAGTACGACTCCGAGCTCGTCTACCACAACATGCAGGACACCGCGTCCAAGATGGGCATCGTCTACTCCGGTATTGAGGAAGCCCTGCACGATCCGCAGTGGGAACCGCTCATCCACGAGAAGTTTATGACACTCATCCCGCCCACCGACCACAAGTTTGCGGCCCTGCACGGCGCCGTATGGTCCGGCGGCTCGTTTGTCTACGTGCCCAAGGGCACCAAGCTCGATTTCCCGCTGCAGAGCTACTTCCGCCTCAACGCCAAGGGTGCCGGCCAGTTTGAGCACACGCTCATCATCGTCGAGGACGATGCCGACCTGCACTTTATCGAGGGTTGCTCCGCGCCCAAGTACAACGTTGCCAACCTCCACGCCGGCGCTGTGGAGCTCTTTGTGGGCAAACGCGCGCACCTGCGCTACTCGACCATCGAGAACTGGTCCAAGAACATGTACAACCTCAACACCAAGCGCGCGCGCGTGGACGAGGACGGCGACATCGAGTGGATCAGCGGCTCCTTCGGCAGCCACGTGGGCTACCTCTACCCCATGAGCGTGCTCAACGGCCGCCGCGCCCGCTCGAGCTTTACCGGCATCACCTTTGCCGGCGCCGGTCAGAACCTCGACACCGGCTGCAAGGTCGTGCTCAACGCGCCCGATACCTCGGCAACCGTCGAGACCAAGGGCATCTCCAAGAGCGGCGGCATCCAGACGTTCCGCAGCTCCATCGTGGCCACGCCTAAGGCCGAGGGCTCCAAGGCAACCGTGAGCTGCCAGTCGCTCATGCTCGACGACCAGAGCCGCTCCGACACCATCCCCGCCATGGACATCCGCGCCAAGAACGTCGACATCGGCCACGAGGCCACCATCGGCCGCATCGGCGACGATAAGGTGTTCTACCTGATGAGCCGCGGTATCTCGGAGGAAGAGGCCCGTACCATGATCGTCAACGGCTTTGCCAACCCGGTCTCCAAGGAGCTGCCGCTGGAGTACGCCGTCGAGATGAACAACCTGATCAAGCTCGAGATGGAAGGAGCAATCGGATAATGAAAGAAGAAACCACTATGCCGAACGCATTTACGTCATCCGAGCTTCTGCAGTGCGACGTATCGGGAGCGACGAGCCCGACGACGCGTACTAAAGGTACGCAAGGAGGGTCGGAGCCCCGAGACGGCGTGCTGCAGGAGATCGGGGGCGTGAATGCGATGCCCGCAGCGACCTGGGGTTGGCTCAAGATGAACCAGACCAAGCTCGAGCTCTCTGACGAGCTTGCCGCCGCTCCCACCGAGGCCGTTGAGGTCGAGGGCTTGGACGAGCAGTTTACCGGCGTGGCAGACGCGTTTGAAGCCGCCATGGACGCTATGGCCGAGCGTTTCCCCGAGCGCCGCGCCTCCGCCCCCGGCGATGCCGCCGACCGCGCCCGTATCACGCCCGAGACCGAGCTCGACGTGCCTGCGACCTCCGTCTACCAGGCCGGCGCCATCAAGCTCGAGGAGGAGCTCTCCCCTGCCGAGGCCTTCGAGACTGGCATGGGCGAGGCTGCCTACACCTACCTGGCCGACCACGCTACCAAGCGCATCGTCATCGATGTGCCCGCATACAAGCACGCCACGGTTACCGTGCGCGTGAGCGCTGTCGATGCCGCCGCGGCCATCGCCGCCATCGACGTCGTCGCCCGTCCCCAGTCGACGCTCGATCTACATATTGCCCTAGACTCCCCCGTTACCGGCGAGGGTGTCGTGGGCTCCGTGCTACGCGTGTGCGCCCACGAGTACGCCACCGTCAACGTGACCTGCACGCAGACGCTCGACGATAGCTGGATCGCGCTCGACGACACCGGCCTGTTCCTGGACGAGGGCGCGCGCGTCAACGTGCAGCACACCGTCCTGGGTGCCGGTGCCAGCGCCACCGGCCTCGCCGGCGACCTGTTGGGCGATACCGCCAAGGTCACCATCGATACTGACTACCTGGGCGCCCGAGAGCAGGTGCGCGACTTTAACTACGAGCTGCGCCACCGCGGTCGCAAGACCGAGTGCGAGATCGACGCCAACGGCGTGCTGACCGGCACGTCCAAGAAGGTCTACCGCGGCACCATCGACCTCGTGCACGGCTGCAAGGGTGCAACCGGCACCGAGCGCGAGACGGTGCTTTTGGCCAACAAGGGGGTCGACAACAAGACCGTCCCCGTTATCCTGTGCGACGAGGACGACGTCGCCGGCAACCACGGAGCCACCATCGGCCACGTCCGCGACGAGCAGCTGTTCTACCTCGCCTGCCGCGGCCTTGACCAAAACGCCGCCGAGGACCTGTTCGTCCGTGCCAAGCTGGAGGACGCCGCGCTTTCCGCCACCGACGAGCGCACCCGCGCCGCCGTCGTCCGCCTGGGCAACAACCTGATCGACAACTTTGAAGAGGAGCTCGCATGATCGACACCGAGCACGTTAAATGCGATACCTGTACCGCACCGGAGCCTATGGAGCTCGACGCCAGCGACGAGGCCTCGCGCGGCTGGCCTACCGTCGACATCGAGACCAATCCCTACAAGGCACAGTTCCCGCTGTTCCAGCAACACCCCGAGATCGCCTTCCTCGATAGTGCCGCCACCGCGCAGCGCCCTGCCTGCGTGCTCGACGCCGAGCGCGACTTCTATCAGCGCATGAACGCCAACCCCCTGCGTGGCCTGTACTCGCTGTCCGTCGAGGCCACCGACGCCATCGCGAAAGTCCGCCAGCAGATCGCCGACCTCATCGGTGCCTCACAGGCCAACGAGGTCGTCTTCACCCGCAACACGAGCGAGTCGCTCAACCTGGTCGCCAAGAGCTTTGCACCCACGGTGCTCGAGCCCGGTGACGAGGTCGTCATCACCATCATGGAGCACCACTCCAACCTGATTCCGTGGCAGCAGGTCTGCCGCGAGACCGGCGCCAAGCTCGTCTACCTCTATCCCACCAAGACCGGCCAGCTCACCACCGAGGAGGTTCTGGCCAAGGTGGGACCCAAGACCAAGATCCTGGCCGTGGGTCAGGTCTCCAACGTGCTAGGAGTCGAGAACCCGGTCAAGAACCTCGGCAAGCTCGTGCACAAGTACGGCGGCTATCTGGTCGTCGACGGCGCGCAGTCGCTGCCGCACATGCCGGTCGATGTGGCCGACCTGGGCGCCGACTTCTTTGCCTTTAGCGCGCACAAGGCCATGGGCCCCATGGGCATCGGCGTGCTGTGGGGCAAGATGGACCTGCTCAACGCCATGCCGCCAGTGCTTACCGGCGGTGAGATGATCGATTCGGTCACCGAGCAGGACGCCGTCTGGGCGCCCGTCCCCGAGAAGTTCGAGGCCGGCACGCAGGACGCCGCCGGCATCTTCGCCACGGGCGCCGCCCTTGATTACCTGGTTAACACGGTGGGTTACGAGAACATCCAGGCCCGCGAGCAGGCACTCGTCCACTATCTGATGGGCGAGCTCATGCAGCTCGACTTTGTCCAGATCATCGGCTCCATCTATTGGGACAACCACCACGGCGTTGTGAGCTTTAACGTCAAGGGCATCCACCCGCACGACGTCGCGAGCATCATGGACATGGACGGCGTCTGCATACGCGCCGGCCACCACTGCGCGCAGCCGCTGCTCACCTGGCTGGGCGTCGAGAACCTTGCCTGCTGCCGCGCCAGCGTGGCCTTCTACAACGACAAGGCCGACATCGACAAGTTCATCGCCGGCCTGCATCACGTTTGGAGCACGTTCAATGGGTAATCTGTACACCTCCACCACGTTTATGGAGCACAACTCGCACCCCGACTATAAGTATGAGATGGATGCTCCCACGCACGAGCACGACGGCATCAACCCCAGCTGCGGCGACGAGGAAGACCTGGACGAAGCCGCCCAGCTCCAGGACATCTCGCACATGCCCGCCCGCGTCAAATGCGCCGAGCTCGCCTGGCGCACCCTCGACGGCATGCTCACGGGACAAAATAATCAGTAGAACTTGTCCCAAATCTTAAGATTTTTGTTGGCCGAATCGCTTGACAAGAGTGGTTCGGCCATTTTCTATTCCGAGAGCTCAGCCTGTGCCTTCACCCGCGCATAAGCGCGCACGATACGAGATACGGTACTCTTGCTGATTCCCGTATACCGTTCGACCTCGCGCACCGTGTAGCCGCCATCGTGCAGAGCGAAAATGATTCTGTCTCGCCGCGAGGGCGCAACGGTCTTGAGTTCGTTGAGCGGAACCCCGAGGCTCTTCGCCATCTTGTCGGCAAAGGCGTGGCGTTCCCACTCCGTCTCTTTCATATCGCACAGCGCTGGCTCACTGCCGTCGGGCGTCGAAAGCGAATAGGCAATAAAGCCCTCGGCAGAGCCAAAAAGCTCAAGCACACAAGAAGGATCAGAAAATCCCCTCGCGGCATCGGCCACATCACCGTCGTAAGCGCGTAGATGTTCCGGAAAGCTGCTCCAGGGATAACGCTCGATTAGGCTAACGCCCACCTCCTGCGGATCGGCGTGTACAGAGCGAATAGCCTCCATCACCTGCCAGTCGGTATCGAGCGAGCGCCGGTCAAAACGGTTTTGGAACAGATGGCCTGTGCGCCCCGTGCGCTTATTGAACCGCCGCGCGTACGTCAAAAGCAGCCGGTGCATTGCCGCGCTCATCCTGTCCTCGTAATCTGCAAGCACCAAATGCACGTGATTGCCCATAAGGCACCAGGCGATAACCGTCACGCCCTCCTCGCGACAGCACTCGCGCATCAGCTCCAAAAACTCCCGCCGGTCGTCATCGCCCTCAAAGATGAGCCGCTTGCCCGTACCGCGGGCACAGACATGGTAAAAGCCGGTAACCGTTCTCCAAACGCGCTGCATGGCGCTCCCTTCACCGGGATCTGCTTGCCATCCAATACAGCACGATTGAAGCGTGCCATCAAAACATTCACGCAAAACAATACACTCGCGCGGCCAAAGGCAGTAATCAGGCGGCGAACGGCACCGTTGCAACAGGTCAACCCCTGCAACGCTTACAAGAGCTGACCAAAAGCTTGCCAAAGACGGACCCCCTCTACGGAAGTTCGCGACCACAGAACATAGCGTTAAACCGTTTCAATTAAAACTTCCGGACTTCTCGCTACGAAAACTGAGCCGTTCGCCGAATATTCCGTGCATTTCGCGGTATTATAGGGGCTGCATGTCATGTCCCTTTCGAAGGGTCGCCCGGCAATCGCCAGCCACGACCCCCAGACGGGACGCCAACACGATAGAGAGGAGAGGCATGCAGTACTCACAGGAAGTGGAGAACATGTGCCCCGTTGCCAAGGGTGCATACCACGGCCCCGCACCCATCCCCGAGGAGGGCAAGTGGGTCCAGGCTAAGGAGATTTCCGACATCTCCGGTCTTACGCACGGTGTGGGTTGGTGCGCACCTCAGCAGGGCGCCTGCAAGCTCACGCTGAACGTCAAGGACGGCATCATCGAGGAGGCCCTCGTTGAGACCATCGGCTGCTCGGGCATGACCCACTCTGCCGCCATGGCTTCCGAGATCCTTCCCGGTAAGACCATCCTCGAGGCCCTCAACACCGACCTCGTCTGCGACGCTATCAACGTTGCTATGCGCGAGATCTTCCTGCAAATCGTTTACGGCCGCAGCCAGACCGCGTTCTCCGAGGGCGGCCTGCCCGTGGGCGCCTCCCTCGACGACCTCGGCAAGGGCCTTCGCTCTCAGGTCGGCACCATGTTCGGCACCAAGGCCAAGGGCGCTCGTTACCTCGAGCTCGCTCAGGGTTACGTCACCCGCATGGCTCTCAACGACAAGAACGAGATCATCGCATTCGAGTTCCTGAACCTCGGCAAGTTCACCGACGCCGTCAAGGCCGGCAAGACCCCCGAGGAGGCCATCGCTGGCGCTATGGGCCACTATGGTCAGTGGGAGAACGCTGCCAAGTACATCGACCCGCGCACCGACGAGGAGACTCACTCCGTCGCCAGCGTGTTCCCGGTTCACGAGTAGAAAGGGAGGGAAATAACTATGACTGTTACGTTCGAAGGTTACGAGCGCCGCGCTGACAAGATCAACAAGTGCCTCGCCGACAACGGCATCGCCTCCCTCGAGGAAGCTCTGCAGATCTGCACCGACAAGGGCTTCAACCCGCGTGAGATCGTCAACAACACCCAGTCCATCGCCTTCCAGAACGCCGAGTGGGCCTACACCCTCGGCTGCGCTCTCGCTGTCAAGCGTGGCGCCAAGACCGCTTCTGAGGCTGCCGCCATCATCGGCGAGGGCATCCAGGCCTTCACCGTTCCCGGCTCCGTCGCTGAGGACCGCAAGGTCGGTCTGGGCCACGGCAACCTGGGCGCTATGCTGCTCTCCGACGACACCGAGTGCTTCGCCTTCCTGGCCGGCCACGAGTCCTTCGCTGCCGCTGAGGGCGCTATCGGCCTGGCTCTGAACGCCAACAAGGCTCGTAAGAAGCCGCTGCGCGTTATCCTCAACGGTCTGGGCAAGGACGCTGCTCAGATCATCGCCCGCATCAACGGCTTCACCTACGTGAAGACCCAGTTCGACTACTACACGGGCGAGCTCAAGGTCGTCGAGACCATCCCCTACTCCGAAGGTCCCCGCGCTGCCGTTAACTGCTACGGCTCCGACGACGTCCGCGAGGGCGTTGCCATCATGTGGCACGAGAACGTCGACATCTCGATCACCGGTAACTCCACCAACCCCACGCGCTTCCAGCACCCCGTCGCTGGCACCTACAAGAAGGAGCGCCTCGAGGCTGGCAAGAAGTACTTCTCCGTCGCTTCTGGTGGCGGCACTGGCCGTACCCTGCACCCGGACAACATGGGTGCCGGCCCCGCCTCTTACGGCATGACCGACACCATGGGCCGTATGCACTCCGACGCCCAGTTCGCTGGTTCTTCCTCCGTGCCTGCGCACGTCGACATGATGGGTCTCATCGGCATGGGCAACAACCCCATGGTCGGTGCCACCGTCGCCTGCGCTGTCGCCGTCGAGGAGGCCCTCAAGGCCTAATCGCGCCCACGCGATGCTCATATAGTTGAGCTTAGGAGCCGCTATCCACCCGGGTAGCGGCTCTTTTTGTTTGCACTGTCGCAGGGTAGCCAATGCCGATATATCAGTTGGGGCGAAATACGAGATGTGATGAGATGGAGCCACCAAGCAGCCCTAACGTCCACGTGCCATATTCGCCCTTTACCGATTTATTCAATCTTTGCGATACCTTTGCCGATCACCCATGCGACAATGCGCCGGACGAGAAAGGAATCCGATGGAATCGACTGATGTACTGGTAATTGGATCTGGCAATGCGGGCCTTTGCGCCGCCATCGAAGCGGCACGCACGGGTGCAACCGTCACTGTGGCAAGCGCCGGCAAGACTATGAGCGGATCGAGCTTTTTCCCGGGAACCTGGGGCCTCGGCCTTATCGGGCCCGCCGACGCCGAAGACGAACAGGATCTCATCAACACCATCCAGGCCGTCGGTGGCGGCGTCGCCGACCCCGAGCTCGTCCAGACATTTGTCCACGGCATTCCTCAGGCGATCCACTGGCTCGAGGAGGACCTGGGTGTTGAGCTCCAGCGTCCGCAAAGCGCCGAGAGCGCCCAGCAAAAACAGTTTATCCCCTGCTTTGACCATAAGACGCGTATGTGGCGCGGTCTCACCCGCAAGCCCCTTGAGGACGCCCTGACAGCCCAGATTGAGTCACTTGGCATCCGTCTGCTCCCCCGCCATGAGCTTATCGACCTTATCGAGGGCGCAAACGACAGAATCTCCGGAGCCGTGCTCTATGACCGCACGAGCGAACGCCTCGTATCCATCGATGCCAAGGCAACGGTCATTGCCGCCGGCGGCACGGGCGGGCTGTTCGAGCGCAGTCTTACGTCTGCCGATGTGCTCAGCTCCTCTCAGGCCATTGCCCGCGCACATGGCGCAACGCTCACTAGTATAGAGTTCATGCAGATGATGCCCGGCTTCATTGAGCCCAAGCGCAACCTTGTCTTTAACGAGAAGACTTGGCGCTACGTCAAGTTCGATCAGCCGGTCGATATTGCTGGCGACAACCTAGACAGCCTGCTCGAGCAGCGCTCCGGATATGCTCCCTTTACTTCGCGCCTGGATTCTCGCGCTATAGACCTTGTCATTGACCAGGCGGGCACCGAGGGTCTAGCGCTGCATTACGACTTCCCCCGCGAGGATGTTCCCGAATTTGTGCAGACCTTTGCCACCTGGCTGCAAGACGAGCACGGCATAGCACCGACCGATGAGATGCGTGTAGCCATGTACGCCCACGCCGCAAACGGAGGCATCAAGATTGATAAGACCGCGTACACGGGCGTTAAGGGCCTCTTCGCCTGTGGCGAGGCGACAGGCGGCATGCACGGCGCCGACCGCATTGGTGGCTTGTCAAGCGCCAACGGCATCGTATTCGGACGCATCGCGGGCGCATCGGCAGCCCTTGCAGCGCAGAAAGAGCCTGAGGCGGCCCTGAAGGCGGATATCACCCTCCCCCAGTACGGCATTGCCACAACAGA
>JAIHVJ010000310.1 GCA_022720335.1 Collinsella sp. | reverse complement strand
CTGATCGGCCTGGGTCTTAAGACGCTCATTACCGGCAAGACGAAATAGTCGTTTGTAGAAGCGCCCCGCATTTGAGGAAAGCCTCGGATGCGGGGCGCTTTTCCCTGCTACCATGGTGCGAACAACAACGCGAATGACAGGCAGGAATATGAAGCTCACTATAGAATCGATGACCTACGGCGCCGACGGGCTGGCGCACGCCGACAACGGCAAGGCCGTCTTTGTGCAGGGTGCCGTGGCAGGCGACACCGTCGAGGCCGAGGTCGTACAGGACGGCAAGTCGTTCATGCGCGCCCGCACCACCGAGATTCTGGAGCCAAGCCCCGATCGCATTCAGCCTCCCTGCCCCTTCGTGGGCATCTGCGGCGGCTGCTCGTGGGGCAATCTCTCACGCACGGCACAGCTCGCCGCCAAGGAGCAAAACCTGCGCTCCACGCTCGAACGCATCGGCAAGTTCGCTCCTGAGCAGGTCGATGAGCTGATACAGCCCATCCGCCACACCAAGGACGACTGGGGCTACCGCAATAAAATCGAGCTCGAACCGACCGTCGTCAACGGTCGCGTGCGCCTTGGCATGCACGGTGTCGACCCCAGCAAAATCGTGACCGTCGATATGTGTCCGCTGTTCGATAAGCGCTTCCCGAAGGCACTCAAATCGGTCGTCGGCGCACTTAACTATCTAAGCGGCAGCCATGACTTGGGGCTCGAACGCGTGGGCATTCGCGCATCGCGCCGCACCAAGGCACTCGAGGTCGCACTCTGGACGCCGACAGGCTCTTTTCCGCGCTCGCAGGTCTCCCGCGTGCTGGCGGACGCCGCTCATCCCACGAGCATCGTGCGCGTGATGAGCAAGGGCGAAAAGAAGGCCCGCCGTGTCTCTAAGGTGGAGATGCTCGCCGGTGAGGGCTCGTGGACCGAGAACATCGCTGACGGCCAGATGCGCCTGTCCGCCCCATCGTTTTTCCAAGTCAACACCAAGGGCGCCGAGATTTTGATCGAGCTCGTTATGGAGGCGCTCGATCCGCAGGAAGACGAGCTTGCCGTGGACCTGTACTGCGGTGCCGGCACCTTTACCCTGCCGCTCGCCCGCCGCTGCGACTTTGTCGCTGCCGTCGAGGCCTACGGCCCCGCCGTGCGCGATCTACGCCGTAACCTGGAAATCAACAAGCTTGATAACGTCGACGTCATTGGCGGAGACGCGGTGCGCGAGTTCCCCGACCAGGACGCCGATGTCCTAGTAGTCGACCCGCCGCGCGCAGGCCTAGCGCCTGAGGCCATCGACCTCATCGCCAGCACAAGCGCTCGCGATGTCGCCTATGTGAGCTGCGACCCGGCCACCCTGGCGCGCGATCTCAAACGCTTTGTCGAAGAAGGCGCCTTCTCCCCCGTAAAGATCACGCCAGTCGATCTGTTCCCACAAACCTTCCACTGCGAGACCGTCGTCCACCTTAGGCGCAACTAGCTGATGATTTTTCTGGGACGGGGATTAAATGATCAATTTGTACCGAATGATTATTTAAGGCTCTGTTAGACCAGGATTGACATTCCGCCCCGTCATCTTCTTGCGATTGCACAATGGTCGCCCCTTGTCGAATCTGAATCCGGCAAGGGGCGAT
>JAIHVJ010000309.1 GCA_022720335.1 Collinsella sp. | reverse complement strand
GCCGAGGTCCAAGAAAAGCTCAACGTGCAAAAGGCCGGCTGGCTCAACCAGAAGAACGCCATCGATCACGTGCAGGAGCTTAAGGGCCAGCTCGACGAGGCCAAGAGCGAAGAGGAGCGCGCAACACGCAACGGCGACCTGGGCCGTGCGTCCGAGCTGCGCTACTCCGTGATTCCGGGCCTGCAGCAGCAGATTCAGGATTCCGAGGCCGCGCTCGAGGCGCAAAAGCAGCAGGACGGCGAGGGCCTCAACGAGCAGGTGACCTCCGATGAGATCGCCGAGGTCGTGAGCGCCTGGACTGGCGTGCCCGTGTCCAAGATGATGCAGGGCGAGCTCGACAAGCTGAAGGGCCTGGAGGACGAGCTGCATAAGCGCGTCATCGGTCAGGATGAGGCTGTCTCCGCCGTTGCCGCGGCCGTGCGCCGCAGCCGTGCGGGTCTCTCCGATCCGGACAAGCCCATCGGCAGCTTCTTCTTCCTGGGCCCCACCGGCGTGGGCAAGACCGAGCTCGCCAAGGCGCTGGCCGAGTGCCTGTTCGATGACGAGCGCGCGCTCGTGCGTATCGACATGTCCGAGTACATGGAGAAGTTCAGCGTCCAGCGTCTGATCGGTGCGCCCCCGGGATACGTGGGTTACGACGAGGGCGGCCAGCTCACCGAGGCAGTGCGCCGCAGGCCCTACTCCGTGATCTTGCTCGACGAGATGGAGAAGGCTCATCCGGATGTCTTCAACGTGCTGCTGCAGGTGCTCGACGACGGTCGTTTGACCGACGGCCAGGGTCGCCAGGTGTCCTTTAAGAACACGATCATCATCATGACGAGCAACGTGGGCTCTAAGGCTATCGCCGAGCTTTCGGGCAAGGACGAGGAGGAGATGCGTCATCAGGTCGACGCGGCCATGGCTCAGACCTTCCGCCCCGAGTTCCTCAACCGTATCGACGATATCGTGGTGTTCCATCCGCTTGGCATGGCGCAGATTGAAAAGATCGTCGATATTCAGCTCGCTGACGTCCGCGCACGCTTGGCCAAGGAGCGCATGACGCTTGCTATCACCCCGGCGGCCAAGCAGATGCTCGCCGTGGGCGGCCTGGACCCCGTGTTCGGTGCCCGTCCGCTCAAGCGTTTGGTGCAGCGCGAGGTCGTGGATGCCATCGCCGCCGCCATCATCGACGGCACGGTGCGCGAGGGCGATCAGGTGACGGTCGATGTCGACAAGGACGGTGGCTTTACCGTCGTGTGCGACAATACGCCGGCAGCCACCTACGAGGTCCCCGACGCCGAGTAGATTTTGGAACATGCCTTAAAATCTGCCAGTCGTCTCTAAACGCCAAGGGCGGCGGATCCAATTGGGTCCGCCGCCCTTTTTCGTGCGACAATCGATGATGCCGAACGGATGCGATGTAAGGAGCTATGCAGATGAAAGACGAGATCAAGACAAGCGCGCCGGCGCCCAGGCCCACGTCCAAACCGGCGCCCAAGCCGCGCGACCCCTACATCCGTGCCGAGAACGAGGACGATGACGGTTACGACCCCTACAGCGACCGACGCCCCGAGCGTGAGCCGATGTTCGAAGCTGACCCATGGCGCTAATTGCATCAAGTAGCTAATTTGGCGATGATTT
>JAIHVJ010000308.1 GCA_022720335.1 Collinsella sp. | reverse complement strand
ATATTATGCCAACCTGTTTGGTATTGCCGAAGACGATTTGCTGTATTCGATTCGGCGTTTGAACTGCGTCAACGGCGATCCCGTATCGATTGAGATGGCGTTCATTCCGTGCCCGCTGTTTCCCACAATCGAAGATATTGACGTGTCAGTCTTCAGCTTGTACGAGACCTATGAGATGCTGGGCCGAAAGCCAGTTATGGCACAGGAAAAGCTCGATATCGAAGCGCTGGGCGCACGAGATGCCGGCCTGCTTGGACTGGAGCAGGGCGATCTTGCCTTGACGCTGGAGTGCGTAAGCTTCGATGCGAGCGGCCAGGCGATCGAGTACGTCAAGTCGTTTAACCGCGGTGATGCGGGTGGATATACCTATACGTACTAGCTGGTTTTTTTGCATAACGGGCTGAAAAGCTGACGGAATTTTGATTCGTTGAGCAGACTACATATACAACCTTACAGGGCTCAAAATCGACCGTTCGCCGAAGGGAATAGATTAATCGACAAAGAGGTATCAAAAAGCCGTAACCTGTAACTGTGATTGGTAGCAAATACTAATGATTTGTTTCGAGGTGAGACGATGAAGATGCTCGATTACGTTCAGCTTGCCCATGTGCGTATGGGGGAGAACCTCGAGCGTTCGTCTGAGCTGGTGTCGCAGCTCGTTGATATTTTCCAGTCCGGTTCTTTTGACGCGCTGCGCATCGTTGCTTCGGGTTCGTCGCGCCATGCCGCCGATTGCGCCCGCGATTACCTGCAAGATGCCCTGCAAATGCAGGTGTCCGTTGTGACGCCCGAGGCCTTCGTCGATTTTGAACACACCTATCCGCAGCATGCGCTCAACATCGCCGTCTCGCAGAGTGGCTATTCGACCAATACGATTGCGGCGCTCGATTACATGCGCGCACACGATATGGCTGCAGTTGCGCTCACGGCAAACGTCGAGGCACCCATCAAGGAACACGCTGACATCGTTCTTGACTACGGTGTGGGCGTCGAGTCGGTGGACTTTGTGACTCTGGGCGTCGAGGTTCTCGTTGAGTATCTGGTACTCTTTGGTATTTACGGCGGTCAGGCGCGCGGAACGGTTGACGCCAAAGGCGTTGCCCAGCGTCTTGACGACCTGCGCGAGGCTATCCAGGCCAATGCCGTGATGTGCAAGACCGCCGAGGCATATGTCCAAGACCACATGCTCGAGCTTTCTGAGCACATGCCCGCCATGGTCGTCGGCAACGGCCCCAACTACGGTGTTGCCGAGGAGGCGGCGCTCAAGCTGAGCGAGACTATCAAGATTCCTGCCATGCATCACGAAGGCGAGGAGTTCGTCCACGGTCCCGAGATGCAGATCGTTCCGGGCTATCTGGTGTTTATCGTCGACGATCCGCAAGGGTCGGAGCGTCTTGCGAATATCGCCGATGCGCTATCGAACGTTACGACAAAAACGGTGCTGCTCACGGCCCATCCCAAGGGTAGGGCTCACGAGGTTGCGGTGCCTCAGGTGGCTCCGCTGCTCAGCGCAATTCCCAATCTTGTGTTCTTCCAGACGATTGCGGCAATGATCGCCGAGCGTCTGAAGTCATGGGACGTGCACCCGTATCTCGATGCCGTCTCCAAGCAAATGGAGGTCAA
>JAIHVJ010000307.1 GCA_022720335.1 Collinsella sp. | reverse complement strand
TTAAGCTCATCGGCGAGTGCGGACTCAAAGCCCTCGGGGCAGCTTGCGTAAAATTCCATGGGTGACCTCTCTGGTTGCGTCGCTCCATTATATGATGGAAGCTTCGTTTGCCCTTATCCTCGAAAGGAACCCATATGATTGATGCGTGCCCCTTGATTCCCATTTTCATTGCAACAGCCTCAGGACTCGGGGCCTCGCACAGGCTCCCGCCGCCTTACAGAACTGAAAGCTGGGCGTAGGGCAAATCCATGGCACGTGACCTGCGATTGCTCGGCCATAGATGGCGTAATCGAGGCCAAGGGAGGGCATCATGCGCGAGGGAAACGAGAGCTGGTTCTGGCACGCGAACGGCATGGTGGTGGCGGGCGACATGAACCTCGTGGTCCGCGTCCTGTGGGTCGCGCTCATCGTAGGCATCGGCGTCGCGACGATGGCCACGCTCTGGATCGTCACGAGGTAGCGCGCCACGAACGGATGACGAGGCACGCGGCGCATGCCACGCTGGCGGAACCCTAGCCTCGCTGCTGGACAATCTGTTCGATGAGCTTCGCGACGGAGTCCTCGGCTGCGTCCCCGATCAGGTGATGGGCCGCGGCCTTCGCCTCTGGCATCGCGCCCGCGACTGCGTAGGAGTTCGGCACCTTTTCGAGGAGCGTCACGTCGTTTTCCGAGTCTCCGATAAAAGCGACCTCGTCCAGCGTGACCCCAAGGCTGCCGAGAAGCGCGTCGAGTCCGTTTACCTTGCTCCAGCCAGCCGGAACAACATCGAGGAAGAATGGGACGGGCGAGGGGAAATCAAGCTCTGGGCAGGCTTCCTTGCATCGACTCCGAACGACTTCCGTCGGGGCGGAGCTGACGTTGACGAAGATGCCGGCGGTGATGACGTCACGGTTCGTGGGCACGTCTCCGAGCGCCATGTCTCTTCCGGAGTCCTTAACGATTTCCAGGGCGAATTCGTCGCCAGGCTCGACGGCGCAGAGGAACTGCTCGCAGCGTTTGCCTGTCTCATCGACATCGGCGACTAGCCAGAGTGACGTCCCCGCGTAGGGGCGTACGGCGCTATCGAGCTTGACGAGGGCCTCCGTCGAGAGCGTCTTTTTGAACACGAGTTCGCCGCTGGAGAAGACCTTCTTTCCGTTGGCCATGATGCCGGTCGAGAAACAGCGCGCGTCGCCGTCAAAGGCATCGGTCAGGTCGGCGTAGTCGCGGCCGCTTGCGGGGCCGAACGCGATGCCCGCATCAAGCGCCGAAAGAATCGCGCTGTGCGTGCGCTCCGATACGACCCTTGAGCCAAACGGCAGCAGGGTCCCGTCCATGTCTGCGAGGATGAGCTTTATCAAGGGGTCCTCCCGTTTCGGTCTGGGCGTCGGTGCGCCGGTGTGCGTCGTCCTAGCTGTATTGCCTGTCTCCCAAGAGATTCTTCGAGATGATCCTGTTAAACTCTACCGGGTCATCCCAGCAAGAGGTCAGGAAGAGGAACAGCAGCTCGATGACGAAGTTGATCGAGCTGTGCGAGAAGGCGACCTCGGTTCCGGTGATGGCCTGATCTCGCGAGATGGCTCGGACGATATACGTGGCACGCTTCGCGAGCGGCGTATCTGGGTTGTCTGTGATCATGATGATG
>JAIHVJ010000003.1 GCA_022720335.1 Collinsella sp. | reverse complement strand
AAAAGGAATTTCTCGGGGCCGCCTCTCGGCGGCCTTGCGAAAAACAAATCCAAGTTAGACCATTTCAAATGGTTCGATGTCTGCCCGGATGCGACACTCGGAAGTGTCCATCCTCGCAGTATCCGGTTCTCAAGGTGCACGCTTAGCGGCTCATCCGGTTGCACCGGGCCGCGCGGCAAGGAGATATATTGCCAGACCGCGAAGCGATGTGGGACGTCAATTCCACTCTTCACAAGTCCTACACAACTTATCGCTTCCTATATAAGTAATAGAAAGGCTGGTGCAGAAATACTGCGCGTATCAGATGATGACCCTTCGGTTAAGAGATATATAAAGATCGGTCACCTGTAAGTGTCTATCTACCCGCGCTTTTGCTATATAAACCAGCGCTCTAGATAAAAAGAGGGAGTGCCGCGCACAGTGCGACACTCCCCTAGCGATTCAACAGAATCTATTAGGCCTCGAGAGCCTTCTTGGCAATGGCAGCCAGCTCGTTGAAGGACTCGATGTCCTCGTAAGCCATCTGAGCCAAGACCTTACGGTCGAGCTCGATGCCGGCAACCTTCAGGCCGTGCATGAACTGAGAGTAAGAGATGTCGTTCAGGCGAGCGGCAGCGTTGATGCGGGTGATCCAGAGAGAGCGGATCTCGCGCTTCTTGTTGCGGCGATCACGATACTGATACTGCAGGGAGTGCTGGACCTGCTCTTTAGCATGCTTGTAAGTACGCGAAGCGGCACCGTAGTAACCCTTCGCACGGTGCATAACGGTACGGCGCTTCTTCTTGGCGGCAACAGCGCGCTTAATACGTGCCATGTTCTATCAACTCCTAGACGGTAAAACGAAAAACGGGAACGCGAACTTAGGCGAGACGCGACTTGATGACCTTGCGGTCGGCAGCGGCGATCTCGGTCTCCTGACGGAAGCCACGCTTACGCTTGGTGGACTTCTTGCTCAGGATGTGGCTCTTGAAAGCCTTGGCGCGCATAAGCTTGCCGGTACCAGTCTTGCGGAAACGCTTCTTGGTGCCGCTGTGGGACTTCATCTTAGGCATGAAATACTCCTTAATCGGTTACAGAACACTAGTTACTTGGTATCGCTTGCCGCTTTATCCTCATCGAAGGCGCCCTTAATCGGGGCGAGCAGCATAAGCATGTTACGGCCTTCCATCTTAGGCTTGGACTCGACCGTAGCGTAAGGCTTGAGATCCTCGGCGAGACGCTCGAGAACGTTAAGACCCTGCTCCGGGTGAGCCATCTCACGGCCGCGGAACATGATGGTAATCTTAACGCGTGCGCCCTTCTTGAGGAAACGCAGAACGTGGCCCTTCTTGGTCTCGTAATCGCCAACGTCGATCTTGGGTCGGAACTTCATTTCCTTGACCTCGACCTTGGACTGGTTCTTACGAGCGGCCTTAGCCTTCATGGCCTGCTGGTACTTGAACTTACCGTAGTCCATGACCTTGCAGACCGGCGGCTCCGCGTTGGGAGCGATCTCGACCAGGTCGAGACCCTGATCGTCAGCAACGCGCTGGGCATCGCGGATGGCGAACAGGCCGAGCTGAGAGCCATCGACGCCAATCAAACGGCACGAAGATGCGGTGATCTCGTCGTTGATGCGGGTGTCATCAGACTTAGCTATTTTCCCTACCTCCATTCGTAAAAAAATAACCCGGCGCTTTTCAGCAACCAGGTCGTACACATAGACATCCTCGGTATGAGGAAGGGAATCTAGGTTGTATGACCAGTCAGCTGCTCATTGGCGCCAAAAGGTGGGAACCCTCGGGTTCCTCTTTAGGGCATTGCGGGAACAACGCCTTGCAAATAATAACACGTACCGCGCGTTATCACATTACGTACACGAAAAAGGGGGCCTTGCCCCCTTGAAGCGCAGGTGCATGTATGGCGCCCGAGGCGAGACTCGAAGGGACTTCGCTTCGCGAAGCCCCGGGCTTCGGGCGCATGGCGCCCTCGCCACGCTCCGCTACAAACAGGCCACAGGCCTGTTTGCTTAACGCTCCGCGCGCTCATGCGAGTTCGGCACGAAAAAGGGGGCCTTGACCCCCTTGAACGCTCACTTGCATGTATGGTGCCCGAGGCGAGACTCGAACTCGCACGTTGTTGCCAACGGTGGATTTTGAGTCCACTGCGTCTGCCAATTCCGCCACTCGGGCACGTAATGCGTGAGTTAGTTTATCACAGCTTTCTGTTGATTAGTCCGAAAATGGAACTTCGAGCATTTCGATAAGCTCAACCTTGCGCAACATCTCCCGCTTACGACATCCACGCCCATCAACCGAGGCCTCGCCCATCTGGTTGTCATAGGGATCCTCGCGCATGCCATCGAAAGCAGGCACAAATTCAGCCTGGAATCGATTGTTGGCCACCATACGCCACGGGTCGAGGTTGCCAAAGTAGTGCTGGCGACGCCACTCCTCCCCCATCCTGCGCGCCGAGGAACCGAACGATACGTCGGCGTTAAGCCAACCGGTCTGTGGCGTATAGAACTCAGCCCAATCGTGCGGCCCCACCGAATCGGGAGCAACATACAGGCCGCTCTGCCAACGGGCAGGCACGCCCGCGATGCGGCACATGGTGATAAACGTGAGCGCCATAACGCCGCAATCGCCGCGTAAAGAATGCGCACAGTCGTCGGCAATAGATCCCAAAAGCAGGTACGGTGGCTGATAGCGATAGTCGATATGCTGTGTCAGGTAATCATAGATAGCACGAGCGCGATCGAGCGGATCCTCGAGCCCGTCAATAACACGCTCCGTCAACTGTCGCAGGTACGGCGTAAACGCAATGTGCGGACGGTCCTCGGAAGTGTCCTCGGGCAGCGGCGTGTCCATGCACGTATGCGATGGGAGCGCGCCACCATAGATATCGCAATAGGCGGCATCGATGTGATAGCGATAGGTCACCGAGAATGAATGTTCGGTCGAAGATGTCCAAGAGGCAGTACGAGCCGAAACGTTTTCAGAGGCAACGGTACCCCCCGACGTCATATCGAGAACCTCGATTTGAGACTGTTGACGACAGGCGGCGGCAACGGGAAGCCACGCGCGAACGGCCTCTCCCTCCAGAGCCCCGGGGACAGACACGGATGCCTTAAGCGTGATGACGCGAGTCAACCCGTTTTGCGACTCCATCTCCCTGAGCATCTGGTTACGCAGCGCAATGCCGTCCGTAGAATCGGGACGCAGGCCCGGAACCTCCTTAGGGTACACGCGAAGCGAATCGAGGAAGTTGTCGAGAACGAACAGCTCGCCATCGATAAAGCGCCAGTCAATACGCTTACGATTAATCAGGTCATCAAACTGCTCTTCGGTAAACTTTGGCCACTCCTCGCGAATCATCGCAATAGCCTGATCGCGCGACACCGAAAAATGAAGCGGCGTCTCGAGCATGCGATACCGCTCGGCACGAATACAAGCAGCCAGCGAAGGCTCAGGACTCTGCTCCAGAAGGCGATCGCAGGCAGCAACAGCCTGCGTCAAATACCCGGCATCCTTAAGACGAAGAATCTCAGGCGGCAGTCCAATATCGAGATGACGAAAGTCATCACAGCAAACATCAGCAGAGCAACCAACAGGACCTTCGTCAATAACCTTCCCATCCGAAGGCAGCACATTAATAACAGCCATACCAAACTCCAAGTCATTAGAACTCTTGAAGTCCATTGTAGCGAGATAAAAAAGAAAGCCCCAACAAGGGAGCCATCAACACCGCCGAGCGGTAGTCAAAAAATGAATTCAGCCCAGTAACCCTGTAGCGAGTTAACAAAGGAGGCCCCGTTCACCCGGAGCTGATTCCGTCGCGCGACTTCTGGCGAAGCCAGTAGCCACCTTAATTCAGACTCGTAACCCTGCGGCGTTAAACGAAGGAAGCCCCGTCTCCCGGAACTGTTTCCTTGGCGCGACTTCTGGCGAAGCCAGGTGAGCGCAAAGGAAACAGTGTAGGGAGACGGGGCTTCCGGTGGGAAGTTTAGCGACGCTTACGCCTTGTTGACGGAGCCAAACTCCTCCATGAGCTCCTTGGTGCGGGCAACGATGTTGTCGCGACCAGGCTTGAGGAGCTTGCGGGGGTCAAAGCCCTTGCCCTGCTGATCCTTGCCAGCCTCGATGTACTCGCGGACGCCCTTGGCGAAGACGAGCTGCAGGTCGGTGTTGACGTTGATCTTGGAGATGCCCAGGGAGATGGCCTTCTTGATCTGATCCTCGGGGATGCCGGTACCACCGTGCAGAACGAGGGGCAGGTCGCCGGTCTGAGCCTTAATCTCGCCCAGACGCTCGAAGGAAAGGCCAGCCCAGTCGGCGGGATACACGCCGTGGATGTTGCCGATGCCGCAGGCGAGGAAGTCGACGCCCAGGTCAGCAATCTGCTTGCACTCAGCGGGGTCAGCGAGCTCGCCGTTGGAGGTCACGCCGTCCTCGGTGCCGCCGATGCCGCCGACCTCGGCCTCAATGGACATGCCCTTGGAGTGGGCAAGCTCAACGAGCTCCTTGGTGCGGTCGAGGTTAAGCTGGAAGGTCTCCTCGTGAGAGCCGTCATACATGATGGACGTGAAGCCGGCCTCGATGCACTTGAAGCAGTCCTCGTAAGAACCGTGATCGAGGTGAAGGGCGACGGGAACGGTAACGCCCGTGGCCTCGACGGCAGCCTTGACCATGTCGGCGCAGACCTTGAAACCGCCCATCCACTTAGCGGCACCAGCGGTGCACTGAAGGATCAGCGGAGACTTGGCCTCCTCGGCGGCCTGGAGAATAGCCAGGGTCCACTCGAGGTTGTTGGTGTTGAAGGCACCGAGAGCGTACTTGCCGGCCTCGGCCTTCTTGAGCATGTCTGCTGCGTTGACGAGCATAAAAGAAACCTCCTGTAAGGTTGCTCCGATAACGCCTGAGATTTTACCACGGCGTACCCGAGCATAAACGTTCGTTTGTTCACGAATATCGTCCAAACAGACTTTTTTTGACCGTTTGCCCTACGGAATCGACCCGTTGGGGAAAAATAGCTTGACGTTTGGACGCTTCTCGTGCTTCAGGAGCTGACTATAAAGCTACACCTGCATGAAAGGGTTCTGCATGAGCTCGCGTGCCATGGTGGTCGAATCGCCATGGCCGGTTAGGCAAACGGTATCGGGCGGGAGAAGCCGGGCGAGCTTGGAGAGCGAGCGCAGAATCGCCGCCTCGTCTCCTCCAGAAAGATCGGTGCGGCCGTGGCTGCCCGGGAATAGTGTGTCGCCCACAAAGGCAATGTTCCCCTGCTCGGTGGCAGCAAACAAGACGATCCCGCCCGGCGTATGCCCTGGCGTCTCGATCACCTGCAGGCAGATATCGCCCACCTCGATAGCATCGCCTTCGGCGAGCAGGCGCGTCGGCTCCCCAGGGTCAGGCGTCTCAATGCCCCACATAGCTCGCTGTTCCTCGATGTTCGCATGCGGCACCGCCACATCCTTGGCACACAGCTCATACTGGCAGCCCTCGCCAACGGTGGTTCGCACGCCGGCAACACCACCAACATGATCGGCATGGCCATGAGTGCATACGGCGCCAAGCACGCGTACACCGGCATGCTCGGCTCGAATATGCTCCACCAAACGCTCGCCTTCCCATGCGGGGTCGATAATCACGCACTCATTGTCCGAAATAACAGCATAGCTATTGGTCTGAATGGGACCGTTTACGAGCGTCTCAATCTCGACCGATCCCTTGGGAGTTACATCCAAGGACACAGCACCCATGTCCCTCTCCTCTCTATAGAACTCGAGGCATCAAACGATGCCTCGAGTGTAGCGAATATCGATAATGTGACACGTTCGTCGCGACTAAACGCGGCGCTTAAGCTGGGCTCCACCCTCACCGGGCATCAGGCGGCGTGCGTCGTAGACCGAGTCAACGCTGCTGATAGAGGCCAGCAGCGGATCCAGACCGCTCGCGTCCGAGATCTCGACCATAAAGCGCAGGGTTGCAATACCCTCGCGGTTGGTCGACGTGGCGGCAGAAAGGATATTGCCGCCCGCATCGCCAATGGCAATAGTGACATCCTTGAGCAGGCCCATGCGGTCCAGGCACTCGACCACGATCTCGACCTGGAAGAGGGTGTCGGCAGCGCCGTCCCACTCCACTTCGATCATGCGCTCGGGATGCTCCATAAGACCCTTGACGTTGGGGCAGTTGGCGCGATGCACCGAAACGCCACGACCGCGCGTGATGAAGCCGACGATATCGTCGCCCGTCACCGGATTGCAGCAATGTGCCAGACGGACCAGCAGGCCGCTGTTGCTCTCGCCCTTGACGATAATGCCGTTACTGGCGCTCTTGCCGCGCTTTTGCGGCTTTCGGTTGGAGCCTCGGGCCGGCTGTTTCACGACCCCGGCGATAGCCTCGGCCTTGGTGAGCTGTTCCTCGGGCTTGGGGTCCAAGATTTGCTCGACCTTGTTACCCACAGCGCGCGGGGCAACCTTGCCGGCGCCCACGGCGGCAAACAGGTCCTCGAGCTGCTTGAAGTTTAGCTGCTCCGCCACGGCGTTGAGCGCACGCGTGGATCGCGGCGTAGAGATGCCATACCCGCGCTTGCGCAAGTCCTTGGCCAGTATATCGCGGCCGGCAGCAGCGTCGTCGTCCTTGGTCGCGGCGGCAAAATAGCGGCGGATCTTTGACTTGGCGGAAGGCGTCTTAACGATCTTGAGCCAATCACGAGACGGCTTGGAACTCTTGTTGGTCAGGATTTCAACGCGGTCGCCCGTCTTGATCTCGTGCGTGAGCGGGGCCACCGCACCGTTGATCTTAGCGCCGACGCAGTGGTTTCCCACCTCGGTGTGAACGGCGTAGGCAAAGTCGAGCGGCGTGGAACCGGCACGAAGCGCCATGACCTCACCCTTGGGCGTAAAGACGAAGATCTCTTGATCGAAGAGGTCGACCTTCAGCGAATGCAGGTATTCCTTGGCGTCGGTGATCTCATCAGACGCAGCCCAATCGAGCGAATGTTTGAGCCAGTTAATCTGGTCGTCCAGCCGCTGGGCATCATTGGTCTTAGACGCAGACGATCCGCCCGACTTCTTATAGAGCCAGTGGGCGGCAATGCCGTACTCGGCCTGCTCATGCATCTCATAGGTTCGAATCTGAATCTCGAGCGGGCGGGCCGTGGGGCCGATAACCGTCGTATGGAGCGACTGATAGTTATTGACCTTGGGCATGGCGATATAGTCTTTAAAGCGACCGGGCATGGGGTGCCACAGTGTATGCACCGCGCCGAGTGTGGAGTAGCAATCGCGCACCGAATGCGTGATGACGCGCAGTGCCACCAGGTCGTAGATCTCGGAGAATTCCTTGCCCTTGCGCTTCATCTTTTGGTAGATGGACCAATAGTGCTTGGAGCGGCCGTTGATCTGGAAGCCCTCCAGGCCAATGCGGTTGAGCTCGTCGGTGAGCGTCTTGATGGTCTCGGCCAGATAGCGCTCGCGAACCTCGCGCGACTCCGCCACCATACGCGCGATGCGCTGGTAGGCATCGGGCTCCAGATAGAAGAAGGACAGGTCCTCGAGCTCCCACTTAATGGAACTCATGCCCAAACGGTCGGCCAGGGGCGCATACACGTCCATGGTCTCGCGCGCCTTAAACAGGCGACGATCCTCGCGAAGGGCAGCCAGTGTACGCATGTTGTGCAGGCGGTCGGCAAGCTTGACGATGATGACGCGGATGTCCTTGGACATGGCGAGGAACATCTTGCGCAGCGTGAGCGCCTGCTTCTCGTCCATACTGTCGACTTCGATATTGGTGAGCTTGGTCACGCCGTCGACAAGCTCGGCCACTGTATCGCCAAAAAGGCCGGAGACATCAGCAAGCGAGGTCTCGGTATCCTCGACGGTATCGTGCAGCAGCGCGGCGCACACCACGTCGCAGTCCATCTTGAGGTCGGCCAGAATGATGGCTACCTCGACGGGATGGTTGATGTACATCTCGCCCGAGCGGCGCTTTTGGTTGCAGTGCTTCTCGGCGGCAAAGCAGTAGGCCTGCTCAACCTTAGAAAAGTCGTCCTCATTCATATATTTGAGACACAGGCGCTCCAGCTTGTCGTAGCTGTCCGCCATAATCTCGGGCGGCAGCTCATCGGCATGCTTATAGTGCTCCATCTCCGAAAACGGCTGGAGGGTGGAATCATGGGCGGTACGGGCTGCGGCATCCATCGAGGTCCCCTTCCCCTAGGCCCGCGGTACGATCGGGCGGTTAACTTTGGCTAGCATATCAGAAGCGCACGAATCGAGCGCCCAGCTCCGGAAAGCCGAAAACTCCATGCGCGAGCGCAAGCCCTCCAAATAGCGAATTGACCTGCTCAATTGCACGCGGCCGGGGTTTTCGGCCATCGCGATGCGACGGGAGTCGTCAAACCCCGAAACGCGACAGAAACCAAGCTCTTCGAAGATTCCCAGGCCGCTTGCCACCGAACGCTCGTCGACCGGCGTGCGAGCATCGATGGCAAGGCACATCTGCGCGATGTCGATATCGCTTGCGCAGAATGAATCATCCCCGGTCTTACCGCGGTTGGAGCGCCACATGGTCTGCAGCGCGCGATAGAGCGTGACGAGTTCGTCGCGCTCGGGTGCGTAGCAGTCGAGCAGGCGCTCGTTGATGCGGGCGTCGCGCGACGAATAGAGCAGGTGGATCACGGCGGGCTGTCCGTCACGACCGGCACGCCCGCTCATCTGGTTGAACTCAATGGCGCCAAACGGCATGTGGTAGAGCACGACATGGCGGATATCGGGCAGGTTGACGCCCTCGCCAAAGGCGGAGGTCGAAACGATGCAGCTGAGGCTTCCGTCTCGGAATGCTTCCTCCACGCGACGGCGATCGGAACGCGCAAGCCCCGCGTTATAGAACGCGATATGGGTTGCGCAATCGGGCACACGCTTGCGCAACGTCTTGGCGAGCGCCACGGACTGGTCGCGCGAATTGACGTAAATGACGGTCTTCTCCCCCGTCGCCACGATCGACACCAAACGGTTCTCGCGGCTCGCAAGGTCGCGGTCGTCCTCGAGCTGCAGGTTCTCGCGCACCGTCTCGTCGACCACCGTGCGAGTGATCGGCAACATGCGGGCAAGCTCGGCCACGACCGGAGCCGTCGCGGTGGCCGTCGCAGCCATAACGACCGGATCGCCCAGGGCTTTGAGGATATCGGGCATGTCGAGATAGGCGCTACGGTCGCCGCCCTTGGCAAGGCCGGCATGATGCGCCTCGTCAATAACGACAAAACCGATGCGCCCCGAGCGCGCAAAGCGGTCGCGGTGAATAGACAGGAACTCAGGCGTCGTGAGCACGATGCCGGTGCGGCCCGAAGCCAGGCCGGCAAACACGTCATCGCGCGCTGCCTCCACGGTCTCGCCGGTCAACACGCCCACGCCAATGCCGAGCGCAGCCATCGTCGATGAGAGGTGATAGGCCTGGTCGGCAACGAGCGCACGCAACGGATAGACAAAAATGCTCGCACGCCCGCGAAGGATCGCCTCGCGTGCGGCATGCACGTGGAAGATGAGCGACTTGCCGCGGCCCGTTCCCATAACCGCCAAGACACTCTGGTGATCGGCCAAGGCGTCGAGCGCCTCAACCTGCGCGCGGTGCGGCTGGTTCGATCCGATAAAGCTATGGATAAGCGAGCGCGTGAGCTCGGTATAGGAAAGCTGGGCGAGCGTCTCGCGCTTACGCGACTCCAGGCGCAGGCCGGAATCCGCCGGCTGCACGCCACGACGAAGCTCGCATGCCGGATCGTCGACGCTGAGCAGCGCGGTATCGCGGACCAGAACATCCTTGATCATGAGCTTGGGCTTCACACGCCCCTGCCAATGCTCGGCCACGGCCTCGAACACCAAATCGACGGCGCTATCGCAATTGATGAGCTTATCGATCTGCGGCACACGGAACATGATGGCCGGAACGCTCGCAGCGCCATCCGTAGCCACGAAGCGCATGTGCTCGCCGGTTTTGCCCACCACGGCGCGATCGCACATTGTCACGCCCTCGGCCGCCAACAGCGGCACCTTGTTGCCCTGGCCAAACGGCTCAAGACGGGAGATCTGCTCTATAGTCTCGATATTCAACTCGGAAAGGTCGACCGTGGCGGCAACCTCGTCGGTGTCCTCAAAGTCTTCGGCGGGAAGCTCGGACAGCACGGCGGAAAGACGTCGACGGAACTCGTCGAGCTTGGACGCCTCGATGGTCACACCCACCGCACCGGCATGTCCGCCGCGACGAATCAGCAGGTCGGAACAGCGCTCGACGGCGTCAAACAGGTTAACTTTGCCCACCGAGCGACCAGAACCGCGCGCGATACCGTCCTCGATCGAGAACAGCAGCGCCGGCACGTGATAGCGGTTGGTCAGACGGCTTGCCACGATGCCCTTGACGCCCTCGTGCCAGCCTTCGCCGCCCACAACGATCGCGCGTCCGCCGTCATAGGTCTTCTCGACCTTTGCCATGGCATCGCGCGTGAGCTCCGCCTCGATCTCACGGCGCTGGCGGTTGATTTCCTCGAGCTCAGCCGCCAGCGCACTTGCTTCGATGGGATCGCGGGCAAGCAGCAGGTCGAGCGCCAGCTTGGGATCGGCCATGCGACCGGCAGCGTTTAAGCGGGGAATGAGCGAGAACGATAGGCCATCCGCCGTAATGCTCGAAAGGTCCGCCTTGGCGAGCGCGGCAAGCGCGATATAGCCGGGGCGAGCGGTTACGCGCATCTGCTGGATGCCCTCGGCAACCAGCGCACGGTTCTCGGGCGTGAGCGGCATCATGTCGGACACGGTGCCCAGCGCCGCGACCTCGATTAGCGAACGCCAATACGACGGCTTGCCCAGGCGCTCACCCAGGACCTGCACCAGTTTGAGCGCCACGCCGGCACCGGCAAGCTCGCGCGAGGGGCCCTCGTCCTCGAGCTTAGGGTCGGTTAGGGGCACGCCCTGCGGCACCTGATCGGAGGGCTCGTGATGGTCCGTGACCACCAGATCGATTCCCAGGCTCTCCAGATAGGAGACCTCCTCCTTCGCCGCGATACCGTTATCAACGGTCACGATCAGATTGGGTTGGGCGAGCTCGTTGACGCGGTCGAGCGCCGCGCGCGAAAGGCCATATCCCTCGTCAAAGCGGTGCGGGATGAATGGTGTGACATTGGCGCCAAACGTGCGCAGTGCCTCGGTCAACAGGCAGGTCGACGTAATACCGTCAACGTCAAAATCGCCAAAGACCGCGATGTGCTCGTGGTTGCGAATAGCACGCTCGACGCGGTCGGCAACGACCGACATGCCCGGGATAATGAGTGGGTCGGCCCAGTCGCGATCGAGCGAAGGTGTCAAAAACAGCTGGCCTTCCTCGATGGATGTAATGCCGTGTGCAACCATAATGCGCGCCACCAGCCCGGGTATGCCCAGGCCAGCCGAAAGCTCCTTTTCGAGCTCGGGGTTTTGCCGAGCGACCGCCCAGCGATGCGTCGTCTTAAGCGATGACATAGGCGCCCACCCCCGATAGGGGCAGGTCGCCGCGATACCTCTCACGGTTCATAGCGATGAGTCCTCTGTGTATGCCCGCTTCGGCAGGCAGATCTGTTGAACGGATTTATTATACCGTGCAGCGCGGACGCACAACGTCCAGCACGCCGTGGTTTCGATAAACGAGGGCGGTAATAGCCTCGAAATATTCGAGCGTTTCTGACGCACGGACGCATGCGAGCGTCTAGCATATCCATTCAAAACGGATTCACGAACAAAGGGAGTCACAAGAGCATATGAAGCAATGGGTTGGACTGGGCAAGTTTCTCGCGGGGCACATGCAGATCATCGTTCCGATTTGCGTGGCGCTCGGCGTGCTCTTTCCTCAGCAGATCGGCGTTCTCAAGCCCATCGTTCCCACCTTGTTTGCCTTTATGACCTTCCAAGGCGCGCTCAGTAACACCTTCCACCAGGTAGCTGAAGTGTTCCGCCGTCCCCTGCATCTGATTTTGGCGTTATTTGTCTCGGCTGTAATCATCCCCATCGCGGCGTATGCCATGGGCTCACTGTTCTTTGGCTCCAACCCCAACCTTGTCTGCGGCATTGTGCTCGAATACAGCGTGCCTGTGGCAGTCACTGCCTTTATGTGGATTAGCATGTTCGGCGGCAACGGCCCGCTCGCACTCACCATCATCCTGACGTCTTCGGTTATATCGCCCGTGACGATTCCGCTCACGCTCAAGCTCCTGCTGGGTGCCACCGTTGCAATCGATGTTCCGGGCATGATGCAGAACATGGCCTTTATGATTGCCATCCCTGCCATCCTCGGCATCGTGATCAACGAGCTCACGCGCGGACGGGGACACGAGAAGCTCTCCCCCGCGCTCTCGCCCGCCTGCAAATTTATGATGATGGGCGTCATCGCGTCCAACTCCACCGCCATGAGCGAGTACGTGCTACACATGAACGCGGTGCGCCTGGAAGTCGCCCTCTTTATTCTGGTGTTCGCCATCAGCGGTTTTGTCATGGGCATTCTGGTCGCCCGCGCGCTGCATCTGCCATATAGCGAGACGACTACCATGTGCTTTACCTGCGGCATGCGTAATATCTCTTCGGGCGCTGTCATCGCCACACAGTATTTTCCCGGCGAGGTCGTGTTTCCCGTCATGTGCGGCACCCTGTTTCAGCAGGTGCTCGCCTCGCTTATCGGGCATCTCTTTGAGCGTCTGACCGGCGAGGAGCGCGCCGCCCAGCGCAAGCGGGTCGAGGCCGGCCGCGATGCCATGGAACGCTAGACTGTCCGCATTACGCGGGTGATAGTCTTGCTATACGAGCGTTTCCAGATGCGCACGCAGGCGCTCAGCATCGATATCGAGCGTAGTCTCGGCATTAACCTGGGCCAAACGATATCCGACAAAGTAGGGCGAAACCACCCAACGCGGAAGCGCCTTGGCAATGGTCCGGCCGTCCATGTGGTAAAAGAACAAGTTGTACGACTCCGCGCGGCCACCGTGGTGCTCGTGCAGGATATAGCGCAGGGCCACCTGAATCGCATCGGCAAACAGGTCCGCTTCGGCTTGGTCGCGGGCGTCGTCGCTGGCGGCGATTCCCCGTGGAGCCGAGACGTTGACCTCAAAGAATCCCATGATCGGCTCGGTTGAGATGTTGACCGAGATTCTCCCCTGCCGCCAGACATCGATGCCTTCAAAGTTGGCTGAGGTCAGCGCCGCATAGCCGTCCTCCTGTTCCAAGCCCACAATCTGCATGTGTGGATGGGCCAGACTGCCGCCCGAAAGTGGGCCCTTGTTCTTGTACATGAGAACGCTGCGATACTGTCGGGAGTCAATCATCCGCTGCCAGCAATCCAGAGCAAACCGCATAACATGATGCAGCTCGTCCGGCGCATAGGTCACCAGATCGGCGTCGTGGTCGGACGACTCAATCAATACGGTCTGGCGAGTGGCCCGCAAGGTCTTAAACTTATTCTCGAGCCAGATGCAGTCACCGTCGCGCCGGATGATATTGGCGAGTTCCTCGGTATCGCAAAAGGGGCACGCGGTGCCGGGACGACGGTTGTCGTCGGGCTTACCGTTCGCCTGCTGAACGTCAAATACCAGCGCCACGGGTTATACCTCCAGCGGCACGATCTTGGTGCCATGGAGCTCGGAGACGCCCAGTGCCGCCGCCACGGTATCGCGATTGGCCGTGGAAATGCCGCCACCGGGGAGGATGGTCAGGCGGTCGCCCGCGTACTCGATCAAGCGGGCCAGGTTTTCGAAGTTGTCCTTGATCGGCGTACCGGCAGTACCACCGTGCGTCAGAATGCGCGTGACGCCGCAGTCGGCGAGCGTGTCAATGGCGTCCAGCTGAGCCTCGGACGAGAGCTGGTCAAACGCCATGTGGAAAGTGATGTCGATAGGATCGCGCTTGCACTCCTCGGTCGCGCAGCCCGCAGCCATCACGAGGGCGCCAAGCGTAAGTTCGTCGAGCGCCCATCCGCCAGCGCAGGGCTTGCAGCAGCCAAAGACCAAGCCGTCAACGCCCGCACTCACGGCAAGGCCCAGATCCATCTCCATCATACGCAGCTCGTCCTGGTTGTAGTGAAAGTCGCCGCCACGCGGGCGAATCATGCACATCACCCGTGCATCGTGCTCGTGAGCATAGTTGGTCGTAGCGCTGATAACGCCGGCCGAAGGCGTAGTGCCACCAACGGCGAGGTTGTCGCACAGCTCGATACGCCTTGCACCGGCATCGATAGCCGCCGGCACCCGCTCAAAGTTCTCGGCACAAAACTCGTACAGCATAGATAGACCCCCAAAGACAGCAGATGTTTTCCGACGGGCATTGTCACACATCCCCATGAAGTTGCGGTGGAATAGGGACTGTTTTGGCCTCTGGAGCCCCTATTCAGTCCCTATTTCACCGCAACTTAAAAGGGGCGCTGACTGGGTTAGTCAGCGCCCCTTTTTTGAATGGATTAACCACCCAGATATGCCTTGCGGACGTTGTCGTCGTGCAGGAGCTCTTGGCCGGTGCCGGTCATGGTGATCTTGCCGGTCTCGAGCACGTAGCCGCGTGTGGCGATGGAAAGAGCCATCTGTGCGTTTTGCTCGACCAGAAGCACCGTGGTGCCGGCCTTGTGCAGATCCTCGACAATCTGGAAGATCTGCTCAATCAGAATCGGCGCCAAGCCCATGGAAGGCTCGTCGAGCATGAGCAGCTTGGGGTTGCTCATAAGGGCGCGGCCCATAACGAGCATCTGCTGCTCGCCGCCCGAAAGGGTGCCGGCGACCTGGCGACGGCGCTCCTTCAGGCGCGGGAACTGCTCGTAGACGCGCTCAAGGCCCGGAGCAACCGTGGACTTGGGCTGCGTGTAGGCGCCCATCTCCAGGTTCTCCTCGACCGTCATCTGCAAAAAGGCGCGACGGCCCTCGGGAACCTGGGCCAGGCCCTTGCCCACCAACTTGTCGGCAGGCGTATGGGTAATGTCCTCGCCCATAAACTTGATGGAGCCGGTCTTGGAACGCAGCAGGCCCGAGACGGTCTTGAGCGTTGTAGACTTGCCGGCACCGTTCGCGCCGATCAAGGCCACGATCTCGCCCTCGTTGACGTTAAAGGAGATGTCCTTGATGGCGTGGATAGCGCCGTACCAGACGTTGATGTTGTAGACGGAAAGCATCGGCTCTGCCATTTAGTTCTCCCCCTTATCCTGTTTGCCCAGATACGCCTCGATAACGGCGTCGTTGTTCTGGATCTCCTCGGCCGTGCCCTTGGCGATGACCTTACCAAAGTTGAGCACGCAGATGCCCTCGCAGATGTTCATAACGAGCGACATGTCGTGCTCGATAAGCATGATGGCGATACCGAAGGTGTCGCGGATCTTGACGATGTTCTCCATAAGCTCCGCGGTCTCGGACGGGTTCATGCCGGCGGCAGGCTCGTCGAGCAGCAACAGCTTGGGGTTGGTGGCAAGCGCGCGGACAATCTCCAGACGACGCTGAGCGCCGTAAGGCAGCGATCCGGCCTGCTCGTTTGCCAGGTGCTCCATGTCAAAAATGGACAGCAGCTCCATGGCGCGCTCGTGGGCGGCCTTCTCGTGCTTCCAATACGTCGGCAGGCGCAGCACGCCCTCAAAGCCGGAGTAGCGCTCCTGATTGTGAAGACCGACCTTGACGTTATCCTCCACCGTCATGGTGTTGAACAGGCGAATGTTCTGGAATGTACGGGCAATACCCATGCGGTTGACCTGATAGACCGACTTGCCCGAGGTGTCCTCACCATCGAGCAGGATGGTGCCATGCGTGGGCTGGTACACCTTGGTGAGCAGGTTGAAGACCGTGGTCTTGCCGGCACCGTTGGGGCCGATGAGACCGGCGATCTCGGTCTTGCCGATGGTTAGGCTAAAGTCGTCGACCGCCTTGAGGCCGCCAAACTCAATGCCCAGGTGGATGCACTCGAGCGCCGGGCGCTGGCCCAGGTCGCGGTCGGGGACAATGGCGCCAGAAGGATACGGGACCATCTTGCCCTTGTTGAACTCAAACTTACTGGGCATCGGCTGCCACCTCCTTCTTGGGAGCAAAGCGATCCTTAATGCGTGCGAAGAACGCCTTGAGCTGCGGGTTGTTGGTAAAGATCATGACCAGAATCAGCACGATGGCGTAGATGAGCATGCGGTAGTCCGAGAACTGACGGAGCAGCTCGGGAAGCACCGTGAGCAACGCCGCCGCGATGACGGAGCCGCGCATATTGCCCAGACCGCCCAGGACCACGAACACCAGGATGAGGATGGACGTGTTGAAGTCGAACTTAGTGGCGGAGAGCTGCGAGAAGTTACCGCCAAAGAGGGCTCCGGCAGCACCGGCGAGGGCAGCGGAAACCACGAAGGCGATCATACGGTACTGGGTAACGGAGATACCCACGGACTCGGCGGCGATCTTGTTGTCGCGAACGGCCATGATGGCACGGCCGGTACGGCTGCGAACCAGGTTGAGCACAATTACGAGCGCGACCATGACCAGGATGGCACCGGCGAGGAAGGTCGAGTACGTCGACACGCCCGAGGCGCCCTGGGCACCCTTGATGATGGCGGTGCCGTCCTCGAGCAGGTGCAGGTCGTCGATCGTGGAGTTGCCCGTGATATTGAAGATCACGTGCAGGCCACGCGAGTCGACGCCCACGATAAGGCAGGTGACGATCTCTTTGATGATCTCGCCAAAGGCCAGCGTCACGATGGCCAGGTAGTCGCCGCTCAGGCGAAGGACCGGGATGCCGATCAAGAAGCCCAGAATGGCTGCGGCGATAGCGCCGACCACGATGCTGATGATAAGGCGCACCGGATCGGAGGGAACGGCGCTCTCCAGCGCGACCGCGGTGACGATGCCCGTGTAGGCACCGACGCTCATAAAGCCCGCGTGGCCCAGCGACAGGTCGCCCGCGATACCGACGACGAGGTTAAGCGAGATGGCCATGACGATGTAGGCCGTAATGGGAACCAGCTGACCGGCGATCATGCGCGGGATCATGTGGTTGGACTGCATAAAGAACACGATGGCGAAGGCCACGATGCACATGGCATACGTGACAAAGTCGTGACGCGTCTGCTTGTCTTTAAGGAACTTCATAACGCTCACCTACACCTTCTCGGGGACGTACTTGCCCAAGAGGCCGGCAGGCTTGACGAGCAGGACGATGATCAGAACACCAAAGACGATGGAGTTAGCAAGGCTCGTAGAAATGTAAGCCTGTGCCATCGCTTCGATGATGCCGATGAGAATGCCACCGACAAAGGCGCCGGGGATGGAGCCGATGCCACCGAAGACGGCGGCGTCGAAGGCCTTGATGCCAGGCATGGCGCCCGTCGTGGGCTGCAGCACCGGCGAATAGGAGCAAAGGAGCACACCGGCGATGGCGGCAAGGGCAGAACCGATGGCGAACGTCATCGAGATGGTGCGGTTGACGTTGATGCCCATGAGCTGAGCGGCTGCCTTGTCCTCGGACACGGCACGCATGGCCTTGCCCATCTTGGTCTTGCCCGTAAAGAACACCAGGCCGGCCATGATAACCAGGCAGGCGACGATGGTGACGAGCGAGACGGCGCTCACGTTGTACTTGGCCAAGAACTCCGGCACCGGGAAGGTGACGAGCGAAGTGAAGTTCTTGGGCGTGGCGCCCCACAGAAGCTGCGCGGCGTTCTGCAGGAAGTAAGACACGCCGATAGCCGTGATCAGAACGGCCAGCGGGCCTGCTTGGCGCAGCGGCTTATAGGCCAGACCCTCAATGAGAACACCCAGAACCGTGCAGACCGCACAAGAGAGAATTACAGAAGCCCAGCCCGGGAGGCCGAGATACGACGTGGCGCAGAACGAGACATAGGCACCGACCATGATGACGTCGCCGTGAGCGAAGTTCAGCATCTTGGCGATACCGTAGACCATGGTGTAGCCCAACGCGATGATGGCGTAGACGCTACCCATGGACAGGCCGTTGACCAGGTATTGGATAAAGACCGTCATGTTCCACATCCCCCTTTCGAATAGGTTTCCAGTTGATGTACGAAACAGGGACGTTACATCGTCCCTAGATACCAAGCAAGCAGGGAAGGCCAAAACCTCCCCTGCTTGGGATCAAAACCGCTCTATGTAAGGCGGCCTATTAGGCCTGTACGTACTTGCCGTCGGTGATGACGTACGCAGTCGGGTCCTTCTGGACCTGGCCCTTGTCGTTCCAGGAAAGCTTGCCGGTCAGGCCATCAACGGTGATCTTGAGCATAGCCTCGGGCAGCTTCTCGGCGACCTCGGTGGGGTCGGCGTCGACGCCCAGGCCGGCCTCCTTGAGAGCCTCGACCACAGCATGCACGCCGTCGTAGGCGTCGGCGGCAAACTGGTCCGGAGTCTCGCCATACTTATCCTTGTAGGCGTTGACGAAGTCGGCGTTCTTCTCGTCGTCGGCGGAGAACGGGGTCATGAGCAGCAAGCCCTCGGCAAGCGAGGTGTCGAAGCCCTCCACGCCCAGGATGCCGTCCATGCCGTCGCAGCCCATCATCTTGACGTCGTAGCCCATGTCCTTGGCATTCTTGAGCAGGACGGACGCCGGCGTGTAGTAGATCGGTGCGAAGATCATGGTGGCGCCGGCCTGCTTGGCCTTGGTCAGCTGGTTGGTGAAGCTCGTGGAAGAGTCGTCCTTAAAGGTTTCCTCGTCAACGATCTCGAGCTTGGACTCAGCGGCCTGGGCCTTAAAGGCATCGGCAATACCCGAAGAATATGCGTCGCCGGAGTTATAGAAGAGCACGAACTTCTCGTCCGCATACTTCTCGGCCAGGAACTTGGCAGCGTTGACGCCCTGGTTGGGGTCGGTAAAGCAAACCTGGAAGACGCAATCCTTGCCCTTGGTGACGTCCTCGGAAGACGCGGACGGGGTGATCATGAACGTCTCGGGGTCCTTACCGCACTCGGCGGCAACGGCAACCGATGCGCCCGTGGTGGTCGGGCCGACGAGGGCCTGCATACCCCAGTCCAGAAGATTATTAAAGGCGTTGACGGCCTTCTCGCCGTCGGCCTGATCGTCCTCGGCCTTGCTGGCAAGCGGAAGTTCCTTGGTGGAGAAATCCTTGCAGCCAAGCTCGACGGCCTGAGTAACGGACTTGCCATAGGAGGCATTTGCACCGGTCAGCGGGCCGATGGTACCGATCTTAAACGAAGCGTCGCTCGAAGCGGAACCGCTATCGCCGCCGTTGGAGGAGCAGCCAGCTAGAATGGACATCGCCCCCAGACCTGCTGCGCTCGCGATAACGCTCCTGCGATTCATAACAGGGTTCAATGACTTACCGGTGAGGCTCGACATGCGGCTCTCCTCTCATTTCTCGTCGGGTTTCAGTTACCCGACAGGCCATCCTTCGCCGTGTTCGGCGTTCGCAAAATAGTAGACGCTTTAGTTGGGAAAAGTGGCGATTATTTCGACTTTTCTTTGGATTTGTTCATTTATCCATGAATATGCGTATTTCTATCGGTTTATACAGTTTAGCCACTTTATTGTGTGAAAGCAATGTTTCCGTTCTGTTACAAGCATCCTTGCCCTGAATAAAACGGCCCCACCGGTCTCGTTATATGCACTCAGGCGGCGATGTACTTGCCGTCCTGAATCACATAGGCCGTAGCGGACTTTTCGACCTGGCCCTCGTCGTTCCACGTGAGCTCGCCCGTCAGGCCCTCGATCTTGATCTTGCGCATGGCCTTGGCAAGGTCAGCGGCAATGTCGGCACCGTCGGCCGTCGTGTCAATGCCAGCCTTGTCGATAGCCTCGGCGATCGCGTGGACGCAGTCGTAGGCGTCGGCGGCAAACTGGTTGGGGGTCTCGTCGTAGGCGTCCTTATAGGCCTTGACGAAGTCGGCGTTCTTCTCGTCGTCGGCGGAGAACGGCGTCATGAGCAGCACGCCCTCGGCAAGCGAGGTGTCGAAGCCCTCGACGGAGAGCAGACCGTCCATGCCGTCGGTGCCCATGAGCGTCATGTCATAGCCCATGTCCTTGGCGTTCTTGAGCAGGACGGACGCCGGCGTGTAGTAGATCGGCGCAAAGATGAGCGTGGCGCCGGCCTCCTTGGCCTTGGTCAGCTGGTTGGTAAAGCTCGTGGAAGAATCGTCCTTAAAGGTCTCGGTGTCGACGATATCGAGCTTGGACTCCTTGGCCTGCTCGGCAAAGGCATCGGCTACGCCCGAGCTGTACGTATCGCCGGAGTTATAGAACAGGGCGATCTTGGCGTCCGCATACTTCTCGGCCAAGAACTTCGCGGCGCTCGTGCCCATGGTGGGATCGGTGAAGCAGACCTGGAAGACCGTGGTCTTGTCCTTGGTGACGTCGAGCGACGAGGCAGAAGGCGTGACCATGAGCATGTCGTCGGCAATCTCGCCCGAGACGGCAACGGCAGCACCGGTGGTGACGGGGCCGACGAGTGCCTGCATGCCCCAGTCGCACAGGGTATTGAAGGCGTTGATGGCCTTCTCGCCGTCAGCGACGTCGTCCTCGGACTTAAGCGAGAGCTTGAGGTCCTTGGTCGAGAAATCCTTGGCAGCGAGCTTAGCGCCCTTCTCGGCCGAGACGCCATAGGTTGCCGCAGCGCCGGTCAGAGGGCCGATGACACCGATCTTGAAAGACTTGCCGTCATCGGCGGAGCGGCCATCCGAGCCACCCGAGGAGCAGCCGGCAAGCGCGACGGTGCTGCCGAGCGCGGCGGCGCCGGCAAGGAAGTTCCTACGGCTGAGTGTGCTGTTGATGTTGAACATGGTGTCCCCCTTTTCGCTGGCCGCGGTGCGGCCGTCTTGCGGTACAGGGCAAACCTTATGGCCCAAACGTTGACAGTTTGTTACGGGAGTTCGTTTGTAGCGAGCGTGTTTCCAATGTTTCCGCAGCGTTTCTGGGGTAGCGTTTTATGCGGCTCCTGTTGCCTGGCAAGCACGCGCCCTCGGTTCACGCTAGAATGCACTCAACCTTAACTGGTCAATCATCCATACAGATGCACGAAGGAGTTATCTATGAGCGAATCCCTGCGCACCGTGAACGTCGGCCTGATCGGTCTGGGAACCGTCGGCGGCGGCGTGGCCCGCTTGATTAAGAGCCACCACGATGAGTACCTGGCCGCCTACGGCATCGACCTTAAGCTAACCCGCGCCTGTGCGCTTGCCTGGGAGCAGGCCGAAGCCGCCGGTATTGAGCGCGAGGCCTTTACGAGCGACTGGCACGATGTCGTCACCGACCCCGCCGTCGACATCGTCGTCGAGCTGATCGGTGGCGAGCACCCCGCGACCGAGATCTTCACCACGGCCTTCGAGAACGGCAAGCACGTCGTCTCCGCCAACAAGGCCCTGCTCGGCCGTCATGTCGAGACGCTTGCCGAGAAAGCGCGCGAGTGCGGCGTGCAGATCAAGTGCGAGGCCAGCTGCGGCGGCGGTATCCCCATCGTCAGCACGCTCGAGCACGACCTGGTGGGCAACAAGATCCTGACCATCGCCGGCATCCTCAACGGCACCACCAACTACATCCTGTCGCGTATGGACGCCGAGGGCGCCGATTACGCCGATGTGCTCGCCGATGCCCAGGCCAAGGGCTATGCCGAGGCCGATCCGTCCGCCGACGTCGACGGCTTCGATGCCGCCAGCAAGACGGCCATCCTCGCCTCCATCGGCTTTGGCACCCGCGTGACCACCGACGACGTCTACCAGCAAGGCATCCGCACCATCGGCGCCGAGGACATCGCCCAGGCCCGCGAGCTCGGCTACACCATTAAGCTGCTGGGCATCGCCCGCAACACCGATGCCGGCGTCGACGTCCGCGTGCACCCCACGCTGATCCCTGCCGACCACATGCTCGCTAAGGTCAACGGCGCCATGAACGCCGTCTACGTGGTGGGCGACGCTGTGGGCGAGACCATGTTCTACGGTGCCGGCGCAGGCTCCTTCCCCACCGCGAGCGCCGTCGTGGGCGATATCCTGTCGCTGTCCGAGCAGATCAGCCGCGGCGTTGCACCGCTGCCCGAGATCGAGCCCTACGGCCACAACCTCGCCTTTAAGCCCATGGACGAGCTCCAGACCAAGTACTATGTGCGCCTGAAGGTCGCCGACCGCGTGGGCGCTCTGTCCGAGACGGTCGATATCTTCGCCAAGCACAACATCTCGATCTCGCTCATCAATCAGGTCGAGGATGGCAAGTCGGGCGTCACCGACACCTGCTCGGTCATCTTCCTGACGCACCGCGCGCTCGAGAAGGACGTCCAGGCTGCCGCCGCCGAGCTTGCAGGCGTCGACTGCGTGGCCGAGGTCGCCAACGTCCTGCGTATCGAGGACGTCGAGGCCTGGACCGAAGGCGTTATGGCCAACTAGTTCGGTCTTCGGTATACGACATATATGTTGAGGGGCTCCCGTCCGGTCTTGGACGGGAGCCTTTTTACTTGCGCGCTCGGGGCGCATCGGCGTACCTTGCGTTTGAACAACTTGACCGTTCATTGACAACCGGGGGTACCGTTCACCGATAGGCGAACGCGCTCGTTTTGGGCCGCCACTATGCTGTGCTGCGTATGTCCACACCCCCGAAGAATGGAGGCACCATGTTGCTCGAGGGCAAGAAAGCAATCATCACCGGAGGCACGCGCGGCATCGGCTATGCCATCGCCTGCCGTTTTATTGAGGAGGGCGCCGCCGTCACCGTCTTTGGCTCTCGCCAGGAGACCGCCGACGCCGCCGTTGAGAAGCTGACCGCAGCCTATCCCGAGGCCAAGGTCTGGGGCCGCTCCTGCGACCTCACCTCGCTCGAGGCCGTGACTGAGGCCTTTACCCAGGCAGCCGCCGACATGGGCGGCCTGGACACGGTCGTCAACAACGCCGGCATCTCCCAGCGCTCGCCGCTTCTGGAGTACACAGCCGAAGAGTTCGCCAAGGTCATGGACCTCAACGTCGTCGCCGTCTTTAACGGCCACCAGGCCGCTGCCAAAATCATGACCGAGGCCGATCACGGCGGCACCATCACCACCACGAGCTCGATGGTCGCCAAGTACGGTCAGCCCTCCGGCGTTGGATATCCCACGTCCAAGTTCGCCGTCAACGGCATGGTTCAGTCGCTCTCGCGTGAGCTCGCCCCAATGGGCATTCGCGTCAACGCTGTCGCGCCCGGCGTGACCAAGACTGATATGGTCGCCAACCTTCCCGAAGAGGTCATCAAGCCCATCATCGCCACCATTCCGCTCGGCCGCATGGGCGAGCCCGAGGACGTCGCCAACGCCTTCGTCTACCTGGCGAGCGACATGTCCTCCTACGTCACGGGCGCCGTACTCCCCGTCGACGGAGCCGCCCGCTCCTAAGGGTCACAGGCTTTTGCCCCAGCCTTCTACAGAGCCCTACGCAAAAGGCGCACTGTCTGCATCGATTGCAGGCAGCGCGCCTTCCTTTATTTAGACGGAACCCGTATCCCGGTATTCCTTGCTACTTGCCGTCGTCGTCCTCGGCTTCTTCTCTAGCGTAGAGCTCCAGCATGCGGCGGCGGTATTCGTGCACGGCGAGCTTGGCGCGCTCCAGGCGACGGCGCTCGCGCGGGGTGAGCTTGGACGGGTCGATCTCGTCGCCATAGGTCTTCTCGGCCAGCAAATGGGCGGCGTCGACGATACGGGCATCGATGCGCTCGCTTGCCGCCTCGGCCGAAAGGCGATCGGCAATGGTATCGATCGTAGGCACGCCGTCGAGTGCGCGGCCGTGACCGTGCGAGGTCAACAACTCGTGCTCACGCGCGAGCAAGCTCGCCAGATCGTGATGGGCGCGCAGAATATCGAGCGCGTCGGATGGATGCTCGGCAACCTCCGCCACGGCGGCAACCGGCGCGGCGTCGATCACGCGGTAGAAGAGTTGGGCGAGCAGCGGCATCAAAAACACCGTGATGGCACCGGCGGCAACCATGACCGAGGCAATGTCTTGCGAAAGCGCCCCCGCGTTAACGGCCACACTCGTTACGGCAACGATGATCGGAAGCGCCGTGGTGCAGTACAGGGCCACGGTAATGCGGCCATACGCCGAGACATCGCGCGTCTCGGGACAGATGCTCATAGAGACAAGAATGGGCACGGCGCGGATGATGAGCAGCGCCACGATAAAGCCCACGAGCAGCCCGGGGCGCGATGCCACAGCCGTCAGGTCGATCTTTGCGCCCGACACGGTAAAGAACACGGGGATCAAAAAGCCGTAGGCCAGACCATCGAGCTTGGTCTCGAGCGTGTGATTGCCCTCGGGGATGATATAGCGCAGGACAAAGCCGGCGGCAAAGGAGCCCAGCACGATGTCGAGATCGAAGATGGCCGAGAACGCCACGAGCGTGACCAGGATGAGAACCGTCAAGCGCACGAAGGTCTGCGATGTGGTATCGGCGCGCTCCTCGACAAACGCAAAGAAGCGGCTGCCGACGCGCTTGGAGCGGCTCGGGACCACGGCCAGCAGCACGCAGACCACCGCAAACAGACCCAAGATCACGAGTGTCTGAATGCCGGTGCGCGCAGAGAGCAGCACCGACATGGCAAGCACGGGGCCAAGCTCGCCCCAGGTACCGTACGCGAGAATCGAATCGCCCACGCGTGTGCCGGTAAGCGAGCGCTCGCGCATGATGGGCACGAGCGTGCCGAGCGCCGTCGAGGTAAGCGCGAGCGTCACGGCGATGCCGTCGAAATGGCTGACCGAGAACCACGGCGTAAAGCGCACGGCAAGCCAGGCGATGCCAAACGTGACGACCCACGTCGCCATGCCATAGCGCCCCTCGACGCCCGTGATGTTCTTGGGGTCGATCTCAAAACCGGCGAGCAGGAACAAAAAGGCCAAGCCGAGCTCGGACACGAGCGAGACCTCGGCGTCCACATGGATGATGCCGAGCATATGCGGACCCAGCACCGCGCCGAACACGAGCAAAAAGACCGTCTCGGGAACGGGCTTTCCGGGAATTGCCGAGGCGATAAAGGGACTCGCAAAGGCCACGAGCGCGATGATGGCGAGAGAAACGAATGCCATGTGATGCCTTTCTCTTGTTTGAGCTTCACTGTAGCACCCTCGCCGTCCTCTACGCGCCGCGAGCTGTCGTATCATAGTGACGTTTACAAACATGTGGCTCAAGGCGACCGCGAGGCTTGCCCCGCAAACCGACCGCTGCCGCATACCGTACCGTACGCCCAACCGATCAGGAAGGCAGGAACCAATGGTCTCTCGTATCTACGTGGAGAAGAAACCCGGGTTCGACGTCGAGGCTCAGCAGCTCAAGGGCGAGCTGACCGAGATTCTCGGCATTCAGGGCATCGAGGCCCTGAGGATCATCAACCGCTACGACGTCGAGGGCATCGACGAGGAGCTCTTCCGCTCTTGCGTCCCGACCGTCTTTAGCGAGCCCCAGGTCGATGTGACCTATGACGAGCTCCCCGCAAGCGATGGCGCCGTCTTTGCCGTCGAATTCCTGCCTGGCCAGTTTGACCAGCGCGCCGACTCCGCCAGCGAGTGCGTGCAGCTCATCAGCCAGGGCGAGCGCCCCGCCGTGCGCTCCGCCAAGGTCTATATGATCTCGGGCGACTTGGACGAGGCCGCCATCGAGGCCATCAAGCACTACGTGGTAAACCCCGTCGAGGCCCGCATCGCCTCGCTCGACCTGCCCGAGACGCTGCACATGGAGACCCCCGAACCCCAGCCCGTCGAGGTGCTCGACGGTTTCCGCGAGCTCGACGAGGCCGGCCTTGCCGCCTTCATCGCCGACCGCGGCCTTGCCATGGACGAGGCGGACATCGCCTTCTGCCAGCAATACTTCCGCGATGAGGATCGCGACCCCACCATCACCGAGATCCGCGTGATCGACACCTACTGGTCCGACCACTGCCGCCACACCACCTTCGGCACCGTCCTGGATGACGTGACGATCGACGACGCCGTGGTGCAGCAGGCCTTCGACCGCTACATGGAGATGCGCCACGAACTCGGCCGCGACGCCAAGCCCGTCTGCCTCATGGACATGGGCACCATCGGCGCTAAGTACCTTAAGAAGACCGGCGTAATGACCGATGTCGATGAGTCCGAGGAGATCAACGCCTGCACCGTCAAGGTGAAGGTCGATGTCGATGGCGAGGACCAGGACTGGCTGTTCCTCTTTAAGAACGAGACCCACAACCACCCGACCGAGATCGAGCCCTTCGGCGGTGCCGCCACCTGCGTGGGCGGCGCTATCCGTGACCCGCTCTCGGGCCGCAGCTATGTGTATCAGGCCATGCGCGTCACCGGTGCCGGCGACCCCACCGTCCCGGTTTCCGAGACGCTCGAGGGCAAGCTGCCGCAGCGCAAGCTCGTGACCACTGCCGCCGCCGGCTACTCCAGCTACGGCAACCAGATCGGCCTTGCCACCGGTCAGGTCAACGAACTCTATCACCCCGGTTACGTGGCCAAGCGCATGGAGGTTGGCGCCGTCGTGGGCGCTACCCCGGCAAACCACGTTCGTCGCGAGTGCCCCGCCCCCACCGACAAGATCATCCTGCTGGGCGGCCGCACCGGCCGCGATGGCATCGGTGGCGCCACCGGCTCCTCCAAGACCCAGAACACCGAGTCCATCGAGACCTCGGGTGCCGAGGTCCAGAAGGGCAACGCCCCGGTCGAGCGCAAGCTGCAGCGCCTGTTCCGCCGCGGCGATGCCTGCCGTCTGATCAAGCGCTGCAACGACTTTGGCGCCGGCGGTGTCTCGGTCGCCGTGGGCGAGCTTGCCGACGGCCTGTATGTCGACCTTGATACCGTGACCAAGAAGTACGACGGCCTGGACGGCACCGAGCTCGCTATCTCCGAGTCCCAGGAGCGTATGGCCTGCGCCGTCGCCGACGGTGACGTCGAGGAGTTCATGGGCTACGCCGCCGAGGAGAACCTCGAGGCGACCGTTATCGCCGAGGTTACCGCCGAGCCGCGCATGCGCATGGCCTGGAACGGTGTCGCCATCGTCGACCTATCCCGCGAGTTCCTCAACTCCAACGGCGCGCCCAAGCACCAGATCGCCCACGTATGCGCCCGCAGCGTGTGGCAGCCCAGCTGGGCCGGCACCACGCTTGCCGAGCGCATGACCTCGCTTGTCACCGACCTCAACGTCGCTTCCAACAAGGGCCTTTCCGAGCGCTTCGACTCCACCATCGGCGCCGCGACCGTGCTCATGCCCTTTGGCGGCAAGACGCAGCTCACCCCCAGCTCGGCCATGGTCGCCAAGTTCCCCGTGGACGGCGAGACCACCACGGCGAGTGCCATGGCATGGGGCTTCAACCCCTATCTGATGGAGGCCGACCAGTTTGCGGGCGCCTACCTGTCCGTGGTCGAGTCCATCGCCAAGCTCGTGGCTGCCGGCTTTGAGCACAAGCGCGCCTATCTCTCCTTCCAGGAGTACTTCGAGCGTCTGCGCACCGAGGCCGAGCGCTGGGGCAAGCCCACGGCAGCCGTCTTGGGCGCCCTCATGGCCCAAGTCGACCTGGGTGCCGGCGCCATCGGTGGCAAGGACTCCATGAGCGGCTCGTTTGAGGACGAGGCCGGCGAGCTCAACGTTCCGCCGACCCTGATCAGCTTCGCCGTCGCCGTGGGCAGAGCCGCCCGTGCCGTCTCGCCCGAGTTCAAGGGCCTCACGCACCGCGTCGTCCGCATCGCCCCCGCTACCTATGGCGAGGACTACCGTCCCGACGCTCAGCAGCTGCTCGCCGCGTTTGACGCCGTCGAGGCGCTCACTGCTACCGGCAACGCCCTGGCCATCTCCACGCCCGGCTACGGCTGCGGCGCCGAGAGCCTCTTTAAGATGTGCGTCGGTAACCAGATCGGCATCGAGCTTGCCGATGATGTAGACGTAGAGAGCCTCTTCACCCCGCTCTACGGCAGCTTTATCGTCGAGCTCGCCGAGGACGCCGAGCTGCCCGAGGTCGCCGACGGCGTTGTCGTCGAGCCCCTGGGCACCACCGTCGAGGGCTATGTCATCGACACCGGCTCCGAGGTCATCGAGCTCTCCGAGCTCCAGGAGGCCTGGGAGAGCGGCATCGAGGGCGTCTTTGCCTACCGCAGCGCCGACGAGACCCCCGAGGTCGAGACCATCGACTTCCGTGCCAAGGACATCCACGTGTACAGCGGCGCCAAGATCGCCCGTCCGCGCGTGATCATCCCCGTGTTCCCCGGCAACAACTGTGAGTACGACAGCGCACGTGCCTTCCGCGCAGCCGGTGCCGAAGCCGACACCTTCGTGATCAACAACCTCACGCCCGAGGCCGTCGCCGAGAGCACCCACGAGCTTGCCCGCCGCATCCGTGCAAGCCAGATCGTCATGATCCCCGGCGGCTTCTCGGGCGGCGACGAGCCCGACGGCTCCGCCAAGTTCATCACGGCGTTCTTCCGCGCTCCCGAGGTCACCGAGGCAGTCCGCGACCTGCTCAAGGCCCGCGATGGCCTGATGCTGGGCATCTGCAACGGCTTCCAGGCCCTGATCAAGCTCGGCCTGGTGCCCTACGGCGACATCGTCGACGCCACACCCGATGCGCCCACGTTGACGTTCAACACCATCGGCCGCCACCAGAGCCGTCTGGTGCGCACCCGCATCTCGTCCAACTTGTCCCCGTGGCTGTCGCAGTGCAGCCTAGATGACCCCTACACCGTCGCCATCAGCCACGGCGAGGGCCGCTTTGTCGCCAACGACGAAGTGCTCGCCCAGCTGATCGCCAACGGCCAGGTCGCCACGCAGTACGTGGGCGAAGACGCCAAGCCCAGCATGGATCTTTCCGTCAACCCCAACGGCTCCGCACTCGCCATCGAGGGCATCACGAGCCCCGACGGCCGCGTCCTGGGCAAGATGGGCCATGCCGAGCGTCGCGGCGACAACCTGTACCGCAACGTGCCCGAGCATGTCCCCGGCGATAAGTTCATGCCGATCTTTGAGAGCGGCGTGGCCTACTTCGCTTAAACCTTTCCCATCAGGTACAATCCCTTCGGGTAACAACACCCGCCACCGACACATCCGGTGGCGGGTTCTTTTTTACTTCGCGCATGTAGGAAGGACATCATGGAAAGCCGCAAGCCGTATCTCGCCACCCTGCCCGGACTCATCCTGGGCTGTCTTGTTTGCTGTGCACTCTGGGGATCGGCCTTTCCCTGCATCAAGATCGGCTACGCGCTCTTTGGCATCCCAGCGCACGATAGCGCTTCGCAGCTGCTCTTTGCAGGTTTACGCTTTACGCTTGCCGGCGCCCTGGTTATCGTTGGGATGAGCGCGGCCCAACGCCGCCCCCTCATACCGCAAGCGCGCGACATCAAGCCCATCTTTGTCTTGTCGCTCTTCCAGACTATCGGGCAGTACTTCTTTTTCTATCTGGGCCTCTCGCGCGCCAGCGCCATGTCGAGCTCCATCATCGAGGCCAGCGCCAACTTCCTCGCAATCCTCTTTGCCGCCCTGGCATTTCACACCGAGAAGCTCAATACGGCCAAGGTGCTTGGCTGTGCGCTGGGCTTTGCCGGCGTCGCGCTCGTCAACCTTTCGGGCGCGGACGGCACCTTTGGCTTTACGCTCGACGGCGAGGGCTTTATCTTGGCTTCCACTGTTGCAGGCGCCCTATCGACCTGCCTGATCGGCATCTTCTCGCGCGAGCACGACGGCGTCTTGCTTGCCGGGTGGCAGTTTTTAGTCGGTGGCGTGGTCCTTACCGCCATCGGGTTTTTGATGGGCGGCACGTTGTCCCCCACCGAAATCGCCCCCGCCATCGCGCTCATCATTTATATGGCACTCATTTCCGCCGTCGCGTACTCGCTGTGGTCGCGCCTGCTTGCCGTCAACCCCGTCAGCCGCGTCTCGGTCTTTGGGTTTATGAACCCCGTCTTTGGTGTGGTGCTGAGCGCGCTGCTGCTCGGCGAGGGCGCTGGCACGAGCCCCGTTACCGTCATCGTTGCCCTGCTGTTGGTCTGCAGCGGCATCATCATCGTCAACAGGCCCAAAAAGGCCTAACGAGCTGCCCTTATTTAGCAGAAGGGATTCACATACTTTAGCTTAATGGAGTACATCGGTGAGCCGAGGGGCGCCACGCACGCCAGCGTGCGCCCTTTTCCTAGCGTATCTGGACGCCGGCCTTCTTTTTCTCGGCCTTGACGCGGTAGAGCTCCGCGTCGGCAGCGCGAAGCAAGTCTTGCCAGGTATCGACGCCGTCACCGACCCGTGCGTAGCCGATGGACATCCGCAACAGATACGGCACCTCGGCGCGCGCGAGCTCGTCGTTGATTGCCGCGCACAGACGTATGATGTCCTGTTCCGCTGCCGCCTTTTGAAGGACTACGAACTCATCGCCGCCATAACGTGCGATAAAGCTGCCAGACGCCGTGCAGACCTTTTTGAGCGCAGCAGATAAGACCTGAAGAGCATAATCACCCTCCACATGTCCATAGCGATCGTTAATCTGCTTAAAGCCGTCAGCGTCCATCATGAGAAGATACACATCGTCCGTATGACCAACATTTGAGAAGAGCGACAGCATATAGGTCTCAAAACGGTTGCGATTGTTGAGGCCAGTCAACGGGTCGGTCGAGATGAGCTGCTCCTGGCAGATGATATAGAGCAGCAACATGCTAATCATTATGCCGACACAAAGGCCAGGCACCGAGTATACGATCTGAAAGGTACCGCCCACCAGGGCCGGAATGGCGAAAAATGCTAAGGTTCGATAGATAGCCTTCGTCTGCAGGCTCTCGACCCTGCGAGATTGCACAAACGCATGCAGGGACGTATGTATAACGTAACAGTAGCTGACAATGGGCTGGATCATATAGGCAAAGCCGCGACGATACACGCCCTGCGAATCGATATAGAACAGGGCGTGCGTCCAGTAACTGGTAAAAGGCAGCACGACCACCAGAGCCGTAGGCAACGTTACAAGCACCACCCTATAGCGCGAGGTCACAAGGTGAGAACCCTGCATCGTCTCGGAATAGATAAACCAAATGAGACACGCGATGGCGAAGAGCGAAAACGAAACCGCGTTGGAAATCCAGTTGGCTGCAATGCCCAACGTGCCGTCCACACCATCCGAAAGCGTCCAGATCATATCGAAGAAAATGTAGGCAGCAGACGTGTAGCCCAGCATGCTAAACAAAAGCTGCTGGGTGCTCGAGAACAGGGAGCGACGGCTTCGTACGGCAAGCCCGATAAGAACAATCATGCATAGCAGGAATATCTCAATCTTGAGTGCCTTAACCACTAGACGCCCTCCCTTCAATATCCAAGTGGTCAGAATCGCCCGATTCGTGTCTGGGCAATAAACGCCCCTTTCTCCGCAGGGGTAAGGGGAATAATAGCAGAGCGCCCGAACGTCACTGCAAGACAGCTCTCGTTCGGGCGCTCAAACGGCGCGAGTTGCACGCCGGAATCATTGATGGGTATCGATTGCTACTCGCCATCGATGTCGGCCGCGACAGCCTCCTCGATGGCCTCGACACCGGCAGGCGACAGGTCTTCCTTGCTCTGGCAGAACTTCTTATCGACCCAGCCGGTCAGAATCGGGGCCATGATTGCCGTGATGATGACGGCAGTGGCGATCTGCGCATACGCGGTGGGCGCAAGCTCGGCATAGCGCGGAGCGACCTCGGCGAGGGCGACCGGCGTGGTCATGGCCGTGCCGGCAATGGTGGAACATGCCACAGCCGCCTTACCATTGCCGCCACACAGGCGCTCGAAGGCAAAGGTAATGGGACCGACGATAAAGAGCGTGATGAGGCCCAGCAGGATGCCCGAAATGCCACCGGCGATGAAGCTCGAAAGGCTCATGGACGCACCGAGCTGAAAACCAATTACAGCGATCGCGGGATTGGCGCCGGGAACCAGCAGGTTCTTGATAAACGGGAACAAGTTGCCCAGGACCATGCCGATAACAAGCGGCAGGATGGATCCGATGATGGTGCCGACGGGGATGTTGGCGAGACCCGAAACACCAAGGATGATCATCGTGACGGCGGGGCCGGCCGTAAAGAACAGGATACCGACAGCGCCCTGCTCGGACTCATCGCCGAACTCGCCCATGATGCCCGTATAGAGCGCCATGTTGCAAAACGTAATGCCGCCGATGATGGAAACCGAGCTCAGGCCTAAAAAGTTATCGTTAAAGAAGTACGCGACGCCCAGACCCAGCGCGGCTGCCACTACAAGCTTAGGAATCAGCACGACGATGCCGGTCTTGATGGCGCCCGGCGTGGACTTAAAGCTGATGCCGGCGCCCACGAACAGCAAGATCGCGGCAACGATGGTGTTGGAGCCGCCGCGGCAGGCAGCCGTAAAGAAGCCGCCGACCTCAAAGACCTGCGGGCAGAAGGTATTGAGCAAAAGGCCGACGATCATCGGATAGATCATGATGTCGCCCGGGATGCGCGGTACCTTGAATTTCTTTTGCTCGCTGGCGGTCGCTTCCTGTGCCATGAAACCCCCATTTCCGCTGACGCAGAACAAAAGCCCACGTCACGCTTTGCTACAGTAAAGTTTGACCATGGTACCAGAAGAAGCAGACCGCCTCGGTGAGAAATTCGATTCGTTAGGCCGGGACGATAACGCGTCCTGCTCCTATACGAGGCTCAAAACGATATAGAACACGATGCCCGAAACGCAGCACCACAACATCGACTTTGTCTTGATTGCCACCGCCACGACGCCGGTGGCCGCAATCCAGGGAACCAAGGCAGGCCAGAGTCCCGCGTCGAACGCGCCGGGGTTCACCAAGTCGTTGGCGACCAGCGCGGCAAAGGCAGCGGGCGGGATATAGCCCAGGGCCTCGGTAATGCGGGGCGACAGGGTCCGCCCGCGCAAGGCGAACGCCGGCGCGATGCGAAAGAACGCGATAGCAGCCCACGACGACAGCCACAGAACCAAGAACTCGTTAGCGGGCATCGCGGGCACCTCTTCCGTCAAATACAGCATCGCACGCCAGCGCAATGGCAATGCCGACCACGACGCTTGCCGGCACGGCAATATTCGCGAGGCCCAAGAACTTGCATACGGCGACGGACACCGCGCCCGAAACCGCCGCGACAACGTTACCGCGCGACAGCCGCTGCGAAAAGAGCAGGCAGATAAAGAGCGAGGTGCAGACAAAGGCTGCAATGGCGGTGGGAACATCGACAACGGCGCCGACGATGGCGCCCATCGTACACGAAACGCCCCATGTTGCGATGAGGATCACGTTGAGCACAAAGGACTCGCGCGGGCCCCAATCCTCCCCTTCAACCAACTTGGCAAGCGAGATGCCATATGCCTCCTCGGTAAGTGTCGCGGCAACAGCCAGCGTCTGACGCTTCGAGGCACCCCTCAGATGCGGTGCGATCGATGCCGAGTAAAGCGCAAAACGCGAGGAGATGGCGGCAACGCTCGCGACGATCGATGCTGCCGGCACACCCGCCAGCCACAGGTTGCAGATCATAAACTGGCCGCTGCCCGTCACAAACGTACTGCTCAGGGCAAAGACCATCCAGGGCTCCATTCCCGTCTGCCCCATGATCATTCCGCACGGCGCGCCTATTGCAACATAGGTAAGCATCACCGGCCAGACGGTTCTAACGATTTTGAGCACCATACGCTTCTCATCCTGACAAGGTCTCCGAGCCGCATGTAGCGATACGGCAGAATCATCATCCGACAGCAACCGAGTTCACCTACAATTGCCACCGGATCGAAAGACACAACTTTTTAGGAAGTCATTATGACAGCTATCGATCGAGACCGGGCGCGCGCGGCCTTCAAAAGCTACACCGATGCCTACGACGCCACCAACCCACGCATCGCGCTCAAAATCGAGCATACGTACCACGTGGCCGAGGCATGCGATGCCGTAGCGCGCGAGCAGGGCTGGTCGTCAGAAGATATTGACCTGGCATGGCTTTGCGGCCTGCTACACGATATGGGCCGCTTTGAGCAGCTGCGACGCTGGGACACCTTTAAGGACGCCGAGAGCATGAGCCATGCGGCGCTGGGCATCGAGGTCCTCTTTGGCGAGAATCCCGCCGATGCACCCGCCACGACAAACATCCGTGACTTTATCGAAACCGGTGCGCATGACGAGCTCATCCGAGCGAGCATCGCCTATCACAGCGACTTTCGCCTGCCGGCACAACTCGACGAGCGTACACGGTGCTTCTGCGATATCGTGCGCGATGGTGACAAGATCGACATTATGCGCACCATCGCCGACAGCACCGTCGACACTATCCTCAAGGTGGACGAGAAGACGTTTCTCGGCAGCCGTTTCTCGTCGCCGACACTTGCCGCCTTTGACGAGCACCGCTGCGTCGCACGCGATGAGCGCGATGAGCCCGCCGACTTCTTGGTGGGGCTTATCTGCTTTATGTTTGAGCTCGTCTATCCAGCAAGCCGCGCGCTGGCGCGCGAACAGGGCGATATCTACCGCCTGCTCGACGCACCCTTTGGCATTACGCGCCCCTTTACCAATCCCACCACGCAAGCGACCTGGGAGTGCCTAAAGGACGAGATGCGCGACTGGCTGGCGCGCGCCTAGCGCTCAAGCTGGGCCAGCAGCTCCTCGACGACCTCGACGGCGTCCCCAACAACCTTGTACTGGGCAGCACCGAAAATGGGGGCATCCGGGTCCTCGTTGATGGCGATAATGCACTCCGCCCCACCGATGCCGGCAAGATGCTGAATGGCGCCCGAAACACCGATACTCACGAGAAGCTTGGGCGAAACCGATACGCCCGTCTGGCCAATCTGATGGCGATACTCCAACCAGCCGGCCTCCACGACAGGTCGCGTGCAGCCAAGCTCGGCTCCCAGAGCCTCGGCGAGCCTTCGCATCAACGGCAGGTTTTTCTTGGAACCAATGCCGCGACCCACCACGACCAGGCACTCGGCATTGGCGATCGAGGGCTGCTGTCCCCACTCCTCGGCGGGAATCGAGATCTCGACACGAGCCTTAGCATCATCCGCAAGCGATATCTGGGTGATCGTGCCAGAGCGGCCGTAGTCGAAGTCGGGAGCCTTAAAGATACCGGGGCGCACCGTTGCCATCTGCGGACGGTGGTTGGGGCAAATGATGGTGGCCATCAGGTTGCCGCCAAACGCCGGACGCGTCTGTTGCAGCAGTCCCGTCTCTGCATCCATCGAAAGTACGGTGCAGTCAGCCGTAAGGCCCGTCTGCAAACGCACGGCAACGCCGGGTGCCAGTTCGCGACCAAAAGCGGTCGCACCGTATAGGATGGCCTCGGGTTTGCGTTCGGCTACCAAATCGCAGATCAAGCGGGCGTAGACCTCCGCATCGTTTTGGCGCAGGCGCTCGTCGCGACAGGCCAGGACTTCGTCGGCGCCCGCGCAAACCAGATGCTCCAGGTCACCGAGAGAACCCTCGGGGCCCATACCGACCAGCGCCACCAAACGGCAGCCACGAGCATCGGCAAGCTCGCGGCCCTTGCCCATGAGCTCATAGGCAACGGGATTCACCGTATAGTGCTCGTCGGTCTGCGCGAATACCCAAATGTCTCGGTACGCATCGAGGCCAACCGCACCAGCGGCCTCATCACGCTCGATCGAGATAGCGTTGACAGGGCAGGCGTCGACGCACCCACCGCATAGGATGCAGCCGTCGGTTACGCGGGCGCATCGGCTTGATCGCTCGCCTTCCACTACGATGCCGCCCGAGGCACAGGCGCGAACGCAGCGACCGCAACCGATGCAGGCTTCGCTATCGATATTCAATCCGCTCATCTATGCCATCCCCTCGATAATCTTGGCGAGCTTTTCCGCCTGCTCGGATGCCGTGCCCTCAACGGTCTCACACGTTTGATCACGGTCGGGCACAAACGAGCGCACGACCTGCGTCGGCGATCCGGCAAGACCGCAACGCGAGGGGTCGGCGTTCACGTCGGCAGCGCTGACCACGCGCACGTCCGCATCCTCGGATGCGCGGATACCGGCAATACTCGGCATACGCAGCTGGCCAATCTCCTTGGCGGTCGTCATCGCACACGGCATCTCAAGATAGACCGTCTCCTCGCCGGCATCGCAGCCGTGAACAAGCGCCAGTGAACCACAGGTCGTAAAGCCCGCGCTCTGCACGCAGCTCACGTCGGTCACACAGGGAATCTCAAAAGCACCGGCCAGCTCGGGGCCGATCTGGGCCGTATCGCCGTCCACTGCCATCTTGCCGCAGATGAGCAGGTCGAAGTCCTCGTCGAGAGCCTCGATGCCGCATTTGAGGGCATAGGTGGTGGCTAGGGTATCGGCACCTGCAAAGGCGCGATCGGTCAGCAGCAGCGCGTCGTCGGCACCTCGAGCGATGCAGTCGCGCAGCAGCGACTCGGTCGCGTGGATGCCCATCGACACCACCGTTACGCGCACGTCCATGCCAAAGCCGATAAAGTCGTCTTTCAGCGCCAGCGCGCATTCCAAAGCGCTCGCATCAAAGGGATTAATGACCGCCTGCTTGCCATCGCGCACGATGGTATTGGTCTTGGGGTCCATCTTGACCTCGGTGCTGCCCGGCACGGCCTTGACGCACACCACCATATGGAAATCGCTCATCTTCACGCGCCCCCTTTCTGGACGAGCTCATCCAAGAGCTTCTCCGAAAACAGGTTGCCGCGACCCAGCTGCCCGTCGGGATCGAGCTGGAGCTTGAGCCGCGCCGACTCGACCATAGCCTCGTGACCGTACATCGTCTCCAAAAAGCCCGCCTTGATCTTACCGACGCCATGCTCGGCAGAAACGGCACCGCCCATGGCCGTGACCTCGGAAGCCCACTGGGCAAAGAGTTCTCCGCCGCGGCGGTAATCCTGCGCATCGCGCGGCAGAATGTTCACATGCAGATGGTTGTTACCGATGTGCCCCCAGGCGGCAGATTCAAGCCCACTTTCGGACAACGTACGGCGATAAAGGGCGATGACATCGGCCAAGCGTGCGTTGGGCACCGACATGTCCGACCCCAGTTTGGTGATGGTAGGATCCGTGCGGCGACGCTCGTCGATGAGCATGTTGACGCTCTCGGGCACCGCATGGCGGAAGAATCGCTGACACTCGCGATCGACCTCGGTGCGCGCAACCCAGGTCGCGTCGTCGTGGCCGCCCGCAAGCTCCAAAACCCATCCCAGGTGGTACAGCTCCTCAGTCGCCTGGGCTTCGTCGTCGCAGTCGAGCTCCACGTAGACACAGACCTTGGCCTCTTTGTCGAGCGCCGGCAGCGAGGCAAACGCCGTCGACTGCTCGCGCTGGCGACGTAGAATATCCAGGGCGCCAGCGTCGAAGTACTCGATGGCAGCCGCATGGGACAGGACGGGACGCACGGAATCGGTAAAGGACACGGCCTTGTCTTCGCTATCGAAAAAGCAGCTCACACCCCAAACGACCGCAGGCGCCGCCTGCAGGGCGATCTCGAGCTCGGTGATAACGCCGAGCGTGCCGCAAGCACCGATAAAGAGGTCGATGGCGTCCATTTCGTCCGCAACGAAATAACCTGAGGCATTTTTTGTCTTGGGCATGGTATATCCGGGAAGATCGAGCTCGAGCGTACGGCCCGCTGCCGTCACGAGCGACAGGTGGCGGCCCTGGGCAAAAGCCTCGCCGCGCTGAAGCTCAAGCAAATCGCCATCAGCCAGCGCGACGTGGAGTCCCGTGATATGTGGGCGCATGGGGCCGTAGGCGTAGCTGCGGGCGCCGGAGGCGTTACATGCCGCCATGCCGCCCAGACAGGCAGACGTCTCGGTGGGATCGGTGGGAAAGAACTGCTCGGGGGCCTCTTGGAATTCCTCGTAGACCTCAAGCGATGCATGGTCCCAACCAGCAGTCGGCAGCACCTTCTTACTCAGCTGCTTGCGCAGCTCCGAGAGCACAACGCCCGGCTCCACGCGCAGCAGAAATTGGCCTTGTTCATCGCGGCGAAGGCCCAAGTAGCGATTCATACGGGAAGTATTGAGGATATGCCCGCCGTGGGGCACGGCACCGGCGGCAAGGCCGGTTCGGGCGCCCTGAACCGTTACCGGGACACGCTCGGCATGGAGCTTTTCCAAAATGGCACGGACCTCGTCTTCCGTTGTCGGAAACGAGATGCTCGAGGCCTCGCCCGATGCGCGAGACTCGTCGCGACCATACTCTTCGAACTCGTCGGTGAAGGGTTTGATGGTTGCAGACACGCGAACTCCCCCTTTAGCTAACTACAGTATTTGCAGGGAGATGTTACCGCATCGTTTCGTCGACGTGTTCGAGACCGTCTCCATAATTGGCGATTTTTACGTTCGTGCAATTCGGCGAGCGGCTTGATTTCCTCGGCAGACGATGCTTTTGACACATATGGCCCCGCCGTCGCCGACCGCGCGATTGTCGCTTGAAAAAAGTTGGAGTATTTTTTGCCGCCTTTTACCTGCGGAGACACCAATCCGTCAAGCATTTGGTCAGCAATTGGTCAAGTAGTGGCTGATACCGTCGGCATCGACAGCCAAAACCGACAGAAGTTTTGGCCCCAGAAGCAGGGAGGTTCCCATGGCATATTACTGGCCCCAGTACGGCATCGCCATCGAAGTCGACGACGATCCCCATCTCCTGCCTTTCGACGAAGAGGCATTCCCCGATACGACGGTCTACCACGTTACCACCGATGTGATCTGCGACCCCGAGTCGTTCTCGGCGCTCGCCCACCGCATCGCGCATATCCACGACATCGAGCTCCCTCCCGACTTCGACGAGCTTGTCTACTCACGCCGCCTGATGCTTCACATGCTCTTTGGAGCGAACCCGTCCACCTTTGCGCGCATCTATACCGCCAAGGATGCCGCATGAGCGCGAAGAAGCCACCCCACTTTGCAGGCCTGGGTCGTCGCAAGAAGCTCATCCTTGCCTGTTTGGCCATCGTCTGTGCCCTTGTCGCCGTAGGACTATACGCTTGGCAGTCGCAGCCCGTACCCGAGGCGGGCGCTTCGGTTACGACGGCCGAGGGCAAAACGCGTCAGGAAATCCAAGATGAGCTCGACGCCATCGTCCGCGACAACATGATGACGATTTCGGTCGCACCGGTCGCTCAGCTGCAGGAGGACGGCAAGCTGCGCGTCAACGTGCAAAACGTCCAAGACAATAAATTTCCCCAGCGATTCCGCGTCATCCAAAACGACGAGACCATGTACGAATCCGGTGTGGTCGAGACCGGCAAGACAATCGAGACGTGCCCCGCTCGTCCAATCATCGCGGGGACGGCCCGCGGCGAATAGAAAGGAACGACCATGGACATCACCAGGAACATGAACGGAGCCAGAGCGCTCGTCGTGGGCGCAGGGCTCGCGCTCGCGCTCGCAATGGGCGCCGTCCCGACGCCAGCTATGGCAGCCGGGCGTGTTGGAAGCACGAAGGTAATGGTCAGGACCGAGATCGACAACGTTGAGTTCAAAGTTCCGACGGTTATTCCCTTCGTCGCCAAGGCCGACGGCACGCTTCAGGGCCCCTCAGAAGACGCGACCACCATCGACAATCATTCGGCCTACGGCATCCATGTCACCAACATGAAGATCGACGCCATGAACACCTGGACCATTGCCGCCGACGCCAAGACCGGATCCGCGCAGAACTCCATCGACTTTAAGGTCGGTCCCGAAGGCGCGCTCCAAGACGCCAGTGCCGCAATGCAGGGAACGGGAATCGATCTTTCCAAAAACGCAACCTTTGATATGGGCTATCAGGGTATTGCCGGCGGTTCGGACAAGATCAAGCTCAAGACGAGCGGAAATGTCGCCCGCGTCACGCGCGACATCTTCCA
>JAIHVJ010000306.1 GCA_022720335.1 Collinsella sp. | reverse complement strand
TGGCAAGATTCACTACTTCTATACCGGCAACGTCAAGCATTTTGACCGCGATGATTACGACTACGTGTTGACGGGCCGTGAGCAAAACCAGATTCATATGGTTGCCGAGAATCCCGACGAATTGGGCGAGAAGTGCATAGCTGTTGGACCGGTCAATTACCCCGACGATATCGGTACGCACGTGCGCGACCCCAAGATCCTTGAGCACGATGGTATCTACTACATGGTTCTGGGCGCTCGTACGAAAGACGACCGTGGCTGCGTGCTTGTCTATACCTCGCGCAATCTTGAGGACTGGAGCTATGCGACGCGCATTGAGTTGGGCGAGAAGTTTGGCTTTATGTGGGAGTGCCCCGATCTGTTTGAGCTCGATGGTGAGCTTGTTCTCGTTTGCTGTCCGCAGGGTGTGCCTGCCGATGGTTGGCGTTACCGCAATCCGCATCAGTGCGTGTGGTTCTCCATCGAGGCCGATTGGGAGGCGCCGAGCTTTAAAATCGTCGGGCAGGGCATGCCCCCGATGGTCGATGCCGGTTTTGATTTCTATGCTCCGCAGTCCTTTGAGGATGCTGCAGGCCGGCGTTTGATGATCGGATGGTCGGGTTGCCCCGATGCGACGGCAGAAAACCCGACGGTGGCGCGCGGGTGGCAGTGCGCGTTGACGGTGCCGCGAGAGCTGAGCATGCGCGATGGTAAGCTCTGCCAGCAGCCGGCGCACGAGATTGAGAGGATGCGCGGCGACTGCGTTCGCGCGACAGGCGGTGAAACCGTTGAGGAGCCGGGCCGCCTGTTTGATCTTGTGGTTTCCTGTGAGGGCACCAAGATGGTCGAGCTCGAAATCCGCAAGGGTGTCTTTGTGCGCTATGCAGGCGGGATGCTTACCCTCGACATGGGTGACGAAGGCTATGGGCGCGACCAAAGGTCGATCGAGCTCAGCGAGCTTCGCGACCTGCGCGTGCTTTCGGACACTACGATGGTCGAGATTTTTGCCAACAGCGGCGAGGCGGCACTTACGAGCCGTACCTATTCGCCGGCGGTTTCGGCGATGGGGTTGCATGCCGAGGGTGCGGCGTCGATGGATTTCTACCGCCTCGCGCATTAACCGTGTGTGGAGCACGATTGGACTTGCTGGGCGGAATGTGTCGCAGTTGCCGCAGCGAACTACCGTTTATCGCGTATAGCTACCGTTTGCGGGATAAGTAACACTCATTTATAAACCGTGTAAAATCTCAGGTAAGCACGGAGTTTTCCAGGGAGACGCTGTCCTTTGTTGTGTGCAAGGGGCGGCGTCTCTTTGGCGCTTAGATGCTGTTGCACAACTGTGCGGTGGCCTGTGCTGGGTATTGGAAAGTCGACGTTGAGATGGGTCGTGATAAGAATGGGCAAGTACGTAATCGTGGTTGAATCTGGGTCGGATGTGACGCCGGAGCTCTGCGAGCGCTACGGCATCGTGCGCGTGCCCATGCATGTCACGATTGGTGACGAGACCGTCGAGGACGGCTCCATCGATCCGCTCGAGATTTACTCGCGCTGCAACGAGTTTGGCGTGATGCCCAAGACCAGTGGCTGTGCGCCTGCGGATTTTGCTCACGTGTACGACCGCATTCACGCTGAGCAGCCCGGTGCGACCA
>JAIHVJ010000305.1 GCA_022720335.1 Collinsella sp. | reverse complement strand
CGTTCTGCGCGAGCACAGCCTTTCGCTGAGGGGCGGCACCGACTCGCTGCTCGAGGTCGAATCGGGCTCCAACGACCCCGTCGCCTACATGCTCACCGCTGTGCTCGCTACACTCGCGGCCGGCGGCGACATCAACATTCCCGCACTGCTGGCCAAGCAGATTATCCTGGGCGTGGGCCTGGGCCTTGCCATCGGCTGGGCGGCGGGCCGCCTGATTGAACGCGCGCACGCAACGGCCAAGGACGCGCAGACCATCTTTTTGTTCGCCGTGGCCATCGTCGCCTACGCGCTGCCGAGCTACCTGGGCGGCAACGGCTTTTTGGCTGTATACCTGGCCGGCATTGTGCTAGGCGCGAGTGACATCACCGGCAAGGTCGAGCTGGCGCACTTCTTCGATACCCTCACCGAGATGGCCGAAATGACCATCTTCTTTTTGCTGGGCCTGCTCGTTACACCCGCACGCCTGCCGCAAATGCTGCTACCGGGCCTGGCACTCATGGCGTTTATGCTCTTTGCGAGCCGCCCCATCGCCGTAGGCATGCTGCTGGCGCCGTTTAGGACGAACCCTCGCCAGGTTGCGCTCGTAAGCTGGGCGGGTCTGCGCGGAGCAGCTTCGGTCGTCTTTAGTCTCTTTGCCGTGGTGGCCGGCGTTCCTGGCGGTCACGACCTGTTTGACCTGGTGTTTGTGATTGCCGTGTCGAGCATTGTGGTGCAGGGCTCGCTGCTGCCGGCGGTAGCGAAGAAGCTCGATATGATCGATGCGACCGGCGACGTGCGCCGCACCTTTAACGACTACCGCGACGAGGACGGCATGTCGTTTGTAAAGCTCAAGGTGGGCGCTGGACATCCGTTTGCCGAACGCTCACTCGCGGACATCGGCAGCGCCACGGACATGCTCGTGGTCCTGGTGCTTCGCGACGGCGCGCACCCAGTGCTGCCCAACGGCGATACCGTGATCCAGGAAGGCGATCTGCTGGTGATGGCCGCCCCAACGTTCGAAGAGCGTGCCGAGGTTACGCTGCGCGAGGTCACCGTGACGCCCCACGGTCGCCTGGCCGGCCAGCGCCTGCGCGATGTGCCGCAAGGCAAGCATCCGTTTATTGTGGTGATGCTCAAGCGCGACGGCCAAACGATCATCCCAGACGGCAACACCCTCATATACGCCGGCGACGAAGCCGTCATTGCCACACTGGCATCGTAGCCATCCCCACCCATAAGTTGCGGTGAAATAGGGATTGAATAGGCTTCTGAACAGCCATTTCAGTCCCTATTTCACCGCAAGTTATTGAGGGGATGGGTTGAAAAACATTTGAATTGACACCGAAATGAAAAAAGCCGGGGAAAACGTCCCCGGCACTTGGAAGCCCTCTCTTTTGAGATGACCGATTTCTTTATATCACGAACGCTAGTTAGATGCCATTCATTGAGGGCTTTATCAGGCGCGCCATCCCATCCCATCCACATGGCGCCATTTGAAAGCCGTCCGATCTCATGCTATAAAGAAATCGGTACCCTCGAATAAAGGGACCTCCAAGAGCCGGGGGATGTCCCCCGGCATTTAATATGAGAAAGCCATTGTCAATAGGCATGTTCGTTTGAGCCCGGTTTAAAACCGGGCTTTTTCGTTTCCCGTCGGG
>JAIHVJ010000074.1 GCA_022720335.1 Collinsella sp. | reverse complement strand
GGCACGGTCGAGCTCGCCATGCGCCGCGGCGAGGCCCCGCTCTATATCGTGCACTTTAGCCAGGATGCCGCCCTTGCGACGGCACAGTCGCTCGCCAATTTTGGCATCGCCAGCAAGGAGCAACGCGAAGCCATCAAAGAAGCGGCAAAGGGAACGAGCTTCTCCACGGCCTTTGGCAAGATTCTCAAGCGCTTGCTCGGATGCGGCGTCGGCGTGCACCATGCTGGCATGTTGCCGCGCTATCGCCTGCTGGTCGAGCGCCTGGCGCAGCAGGGCCTGTTGCCCGTCATCTGCGGCACCGATACGCTCGGCGTCGGCATCAACGTACCCATCCACACCGTGGTGCTCACCGCGCTCACCAAGTTTGACGGCTACAAGATGCGGCGTCTGCGCGCCCGTGAGTTCCATCAGATCGCCGGTCGCGCCGGTCGCTCGGGCTTTGACACCGAGGGTATGGTCATCGCCGAGGCCCCGGAGCACGAGATCGAGAACGCCAAGCTCATGGCCAAGGCGGGCGACGACCCCAAAAAACTCCGTAAGATTAAAAAGAAAAAGGCCCCCGAGGGCTTTGTCACCTGGAACAAGCAGACCTTTGAGCGCCTGATCGAGACGCAGCCCGAAACGCTCAAGCCGCGCCTGCGCATCACACACTCCATGGTGATTAGCGTGGTCGAGCAGGGCGGCGACGCTCGCACCCGCGTGCACGACCTCATCGAGACAAGCCTGCAAACACCCGAGGAAAAGGCAAAGCTCGATGAGCGTGCCGACGAGATCTTCGCCACGCTCATCGACTCCGGCGTCGTCGTGCGCACCGAGGTGCCGCCCGCACCCGACGCTCCGGCTGACGCCGCGCCGGACATCGACTACGCGCTGACGGTCGACCTGCCCGAGGACTTTGCGCTCGACCAGCCGCTCTCGCCGTTTTTGCTTGCCGCGCTGGAGTTGCTCGATCCCGAGAGCGAGACCTATACCATGGATCTAATCTCAATGGTCGAGGCAACGCTCGAGGATCCCAAGCAGGTGCTGCGCGCACAGGAGCGCGCCGCACGCGATCGCGCTATGGCCGAGATGAAGGCCGACGGCATCGAATATGAGGAGCGCTTGGAGCGCATTCAAGACGTCACGTACGAAAAGCCGCTCGAGGATTTGCTCGACGCCGCCTTTGACAAGTACTGCCAGGAAGTACCCTGGGCAAACGACTACCATCTCTCTCCCAAGAGCGTCCTGCGCGATATGCTGGAAAGCGCGAGCGATTTTAAGGGCTACATTCAAAAGCTCGGCATCGCCCGCTCCGAGGGCATTTTGCTGCGCTACCTGGCAGAAGCCTATCGTTCACTCGACCGCACCGTGCCCATCGAGAAGCGCGACGAGCGCCTGCGCGACATTATCTCGTGGCTGGGCTTTGTGGTGCGCTCGGTCGACTCGAGTCTGGTGGACGAGTGGGAGAACGCCGGCAACCCCGCTGCACTCGACGCCGCACCGCCGCAGGGCATCGACGAAGTCGTGGCAGACCGCCGTGGCTGTACCCTGCTGGTGCGCAACGCACTCTTCCGCCGCGTGGCCCTTGCAGCCCGCGAGCACGCGCGCGATCTGGGCGAGCTCGACGAGGACTGGGGCATGAGCGAGGTCCGCTGGCAAAAGGCGCTCGACGCCTATCACGAGCAACACGAGGAAATCCTCACCAACGGCGACGCCCGCAGCGCCGCGATGTTTACCATCGACGAGAGTGACGAGAAGCCCGATCATGTGTGGCACGTGCACCAGATTTTTGCCGACGAGGATGGCGACCACGACTTTGGCATCATGGGCGATGTCGATCTGGACGCCACGCAAGACGGCGGCGAGGTCATTTTCAAAAACTACCGCGTCGGCTTTATCGAGGACCTGCTCGAGGACTAGCCGAACAGAATGGGACGAAACGAAGCGGGGCCGCTGGCGATGTTGCCAGCGGCCCCGCTTTTGCACTATCCGCTATGCCCTATTCGGCATCCTCGACCTCATACGAATCCGCCTCGGCTGGCTCATCGTTTGTCTCTGGCACAGCCTCGCGCGCCTCGTCAAACGCCGCCTTCATGGTCTTGTTACCCCACGTGAGCTTGCGAATGGTAAGCTCATCGGCCTTGTTGTGAGCCAGGCGCAGGTTCTCTGTGCTACGGCGCAAATCGTCCTTGGTCTTCTCGAGCTGCTTGATGGCGGCATCAATCTCCTTGATCGCCGACTCGAATTGTTTGCTCGCCAGGTTGTAGTTGCGCGAGAATCCATCCTTGAACTTCTCCATCTTGGCTTCGAAGTTCGTGACATCGATATTCTGCTGCTTGTACTCCGCCAGCTCCTGCTTATAGCGAAGCGAACCCATGGCAGCATTGCGCAGCAGCGTAATGATGGGAATGAAGAACTGCGGGCGGATCACATACATCTTCTCGTAGCGATAGCTCACGTCCACGATTCCCGCGTTGTAAAGCTCGCTCTCGGGCTCGAGCAGCGTGCAGAGCACCGCGTACTCACAGCCTTTCTGGCGACGATCGTGATCGAGTTTCTTAAAGAAGTCCTCGTTTTTATGCTTGATCGCGGTCTCGTCGTTCTCGTTTTTCATCTCGAACATAATCGAAATGACCTCGTTGCCGCTCGCGTCGCACTCGCGGAAGATAAAGTCACCCTTGGTGCCCTCAGATGCATCGTTATCTTTCTCGAAGTACGCATTGGGAAACGCCGTCATGCGCAGACGGTTAAACTCGGTCTCGCAGTGCTGCTCGAGCGACTCGCCCACCATCTTGGTGGACAGGCGAACCTTCATGTCCTTAAGGCGCTCAATCTCTTCATCCTTGTAGCGAATCAGGTCATCGCTCGCGCGCTTGGCCTGCGCAAGCTCGAGCTCGTGTGCCGCCTTGGCTTGCTCCTCGCGAGAATCGCGCACCGCCAGCTCGCTCGTCAGTTTGGCACGCGCCTCATCGCGCTCTCGCTCCGCCGCGGCGACCGCCTCTGACAGGTTCATTTTTGCCATCAGTTCCTGCTCGCGCAGCTGGGCGCGCAGCCCCTCGGTCTCTTGCTCGGACTGAGCCTTTGCGGCGGAAAGCTTCTCCTGTACCGTCGCGCGGTAGTCAGCAAGTGCGCGCTCGGCCTCGCTGCGAGCGGCATCGAGCTCACGCTGCGACTCGGCCGCGGCAGCGGCAAGCGCCATCTCCTGGGCCTTGTCCGCCGCAGCAAGCTTGGCCTGCAGCTCGGCAATCTGGGCATCTCGTGCAGCTACATCGTTTTGAGCAGCATTGCGCGCCGCCGACTCGGCAAGCTTGGCTTCGTCATCCTTGCGCCCCAGCTGCGCACGCAAGTTGTCGATTTCGCGCTGGAGCTCGGCGTTCTCCTTTTGAGCGTCGGCACGGGCCTCAACCGCCGCGCGCTGGCTTGCACTCTCGCGCTCTGCGGCAGCGCCCTCGAGCTTGGCACGCAATTCGGCAAGCTCGGCATCACGCTTGGCAACCTCTTGTGCCAGCTCCTGAGCCGCGGCGTTTTTCTGCTCGGCAAGTTGAGCGCTACGCTGAGACTCCACCTCCTGCAGGGCGGCCGTCGAACGAGAGCGCTCAAGCTCCAACGCCTGCTCCCCCTCACGCTGGACGGCCTTTACACGCTCATCAAGATCGCGCGAGAACTCGGCATCGCGCACCTGCTTGACGATATCCGCATAACCGGACGCATCGACCTTAAAAACTTCGCCGCAATGCGGGCACTTGATCTCGTTCATGGCAGCTCCTCGATGGACGCAAATTTCAACCTTCTACACTCTACCGCGCCACGCGGACAAAAAAGGCGCCGCAGCCATAATGGCAACGGCGCCAGATCCACCGCGAGGGTGCCTATCCCCTTTGTGGTGGCTTGGGTCCTTACAGGTCGCGGTAGTCGATCAGGCGAAGATCGGATTGAGACTCAAGCCAAGCGCGAAGCTCGGGGTCGATCAGCGCATCGACTTCCTTGGTGCGATCGGTCGTAAGCGAGCTGTTCTCCAAGATAAAACGATCGAGATAGCCCGGATGGCACACAAAGACGACCGTCTCGCCGTCCGCCATCTCGCGAACCGTCCGCATAATCGAGTCCTTAGGTTCGTAGCCCGGCTCCATCGAGTGCATCACCATGCGCAGGTCGGTGGCGCCGCATCGCACAACCGCCGTGGGGTCGAAGCTCGCCTTCTGTTCCTTAAGGCCCAGTTCCTGAGCAACCGCCGAGATCGCTCGGTTAAGGTTTTTGCTCATGACGGCATGGGCCTCAAAGTAATCGGGTTCGCGGCCCACAATCTCTACAAAGCGGTCATGCTGCGCGCGGATCTCGATGCAGGCCTCATCAAAGTCGATCAGTTCTTCGCCGCGCTTAAAATGCTCGCGGAAGGTACGGCTACTATGGAACTCACCGCTCTCGTTGAGCATACTCGGAATGAGCTCCGGGTCGGCACACGGCTTGCCCAGGCACACGTTGGTATGCTGGCCCACCGCAATGCCGGCGTCCGCCACGAGCGACCAGCCACGCTCGGCCTCGGGCATATTGGGCATCAAGCCCGCCGAGCGCACCAGACCCTCATTGATGCTGCGGGCAATCCCCAGGTTAACGGCATACGAATAACCGATATCGTCGGCACGAATGAGCAATTGCTTCATAGCGACTCCAATCTATGCAAGGACCACCACAAAGGTGCCTGTCCCCTTTGTGGTGGTTTGAGGGCTACAGTCCAAAGAAGCCGAGAATCTGGTCGCGGCTAACGGGCTTGTAGTTGTTGGCATCGAGGCCAACGTCGTAGCGAAAGATAGGGCGCTCGCGATCGCGATTGCGCGCGTTGGTGCGGTCTCCCCTGCTGTGAATGTGCCCGTGCAGCATGATGGCGCCGCGCGCCTTGCCATTCCAGCTGAGCATGGGGTAATGGCTCATTACCAGGCGATGGCCCTTAGCGTAACCGGGGGCGACCTCCAGATAATCGCGCACCTCATCCCAAATGTGCGGCGCGTCCGGATCTCCCCAATCGCCATCATGGTTACCACGGATGAGCGTCACGTTCTGGCATTCGATGCGCTCGCGCAGGCGCACTGCCTCCGCCATGGGCAAACGATACGTAAAGTCTCCCAGGATATAGAGGCGGTCGTCCACAGCCACGCACTCATTGATGGCATCGATGACCTTGCGGTTCATCTCCTCGACCGAATCAAACGGTCGATCCATGTCGTGCAAGATATTCGTATCGCCCAGGTGCAGATCGGCGGTAAACCACATCATCGTCTATGCCCTCATTTCGCAGCGCGTATAAGACCTGTTTAGTATACAGACGCGGCGATGAGACAGTCACCCAAAGAGCCCGCCGAACAGGCCTCGGCGACGCTTGTCCTGCTTTTTCGAAGCGTCATCCCGCGCCTTCTTGCCCTGCCGCTTCTTACGGTCCTGCTCCAACTCATCGTCATCGAGTAGCATATCCCACTCAAACGGATCGTCTGTCAGATCGAACAGGTCATCGTCATCAAACACGTGCGCCTCCATTACCGATTAGCGAGCATCCACAACATAGTTGAGAAGTCTACGGGCCCGTGCGGACACAAATTCATCCCGTCCGCGTCTTTCAATCGCTTGCCGCAACGCTTGCGCGGCGGAACGCTTACAGCTAAGATAGGGACACGGATGGCACCCGTGGCTGCGGGTCTTGCCAACTCCGATACACGTTTTCATCGTGAGAAGTGGCCGTCTTCGCTTACGCGGGGGCGGCTATTTCATTCGGCCGATAAACAGGCCGAGTTCGATAGCCGCGATCAACAACGCCAATAACGAAATAACATCGCTTACGCTCATACCAATTCCCTTCTAAAGGGAGTTGGCCCATCCGTGCTCCATAGCAGTAGTCTAACGCAAAATGCGGGCAATAGGAACATCTGTTCGTATTGCCCGCACCCTTTTCTAATGCACAAACATGCGCACGAACTTATGCTTCCAGTTTGCATAAGGAGCGTAACGGAATGGCACGTCCAGCCACGTTGCCTTGTTCACGATGCTCTTCTTGTGGCTAAACGTATCGAAGCTCTCGCGTCCATGGTACTGTCCCATACCGCTCGCACCCATGCCGCCAAAGCCCATATGGCTCGTAGCCAGGTGCATGATCGTGTCGTTGACGCAGCCGCCGCCAAAGGGCACGTAGCGCACAAAGCGCTGCTGAACTGCGCGGTCTTGGCTAAAGATATACAGGGCCAGCGGCGTCGGACGATCCGTAATAAACGTCTCGGCCTCGTCTAGGCTCTCAAACGTCAGCACCGGCAAGATGGGGCCGAAAATCTCCTCCTGCATCACGGCGTCATCGGGGGACACGCCGTCCAAAATCGTCGGCTCGATCTTGAGCGAAGCCTCGCGCGCGGCGCCTCCAAGCACGGGTCTGCCCCACGTTGAGCCATTTACCAAAGGCGATACGCCGTGCCGCGACCTTCAAGTTTGCCGTCGCATCCACGATGCAGGGACTCTTTCCGCCCAGTTCAAGCGTCACGGGCGTAAGGTTTTTACTTGCGCGCTCCATGACGAGCTTGCCGACCGGAACGCTTCCGGTAAAGAAGATTTTGTCCCAGCACTCATCGAGCAGCGCCTCGTTCTCGGCACGCCCGCCTTCGACGACCGTTACCAGGCGCGGATCAAATGCTTCCTCGCAAATCTGCCTGAGCACCGCGCTCGAAGCCGGCGCATAGGCACTCGGCTTGATGACCACGGTGTTACCCGCGGCAAGGGCGCCGGCGAGCGGCTCGAGTGTTAGCAAAAACGGGTAGTTCCACGGAGCCATAATGAGCGTGACGCCATAGGGCACGGCTCGCGTTTTGCACACACTCACGGCGTTGGCAAGGTCACACGGACGCAGGCGCGGACGACTCCATCGAGCCACATGCGCAATCTGATGTCGAATCTCGGAAAGCGACGTGCCGATCTCGCACATATATGCCTCGTCATGCGACTTTCCCAAATCGGTCTTGAGCGCATGGGCGATATCGGCCTCGTGCGCCCGCACCGCATCGCGTAAACTCACGAGCGCACGACGTCGAGCATCGACATCAAACGTAGCGTGCGTCTTAAAATAGGCGCGCTGCTCGCCGACAATGCGCGCGATTTCCTCGGTGTTCATGGACCCTCCTAGTTCTCGTCCTCAAACATACCACCTGCAACAACTTCGTACATATGCTCGAGCTCCAGGCGGTCCATTAAAAGAGGAACGGGGTACAGGGGATTGGCCTCGGCATCGGCATGGGCCGCCATTTGCGGAATATCGGAGCGACGAATGCCCGAGACATATTTGGGGATTCCCAAGGCCTCGTTCATGCGGTCGACCCAATCGATAAAGGCTTCGGCCGCAAGACTGTCCTGCGCGGTAGCCGGCGCAATGCCCGCCATGCGAGCAAGATCGGCGAGCTTAGGAGCAGCAGTTTCGCCATAGGCGCGAAGCATATGCGGCAGGATGATGGCGTTGGCCAAACCGTGCGGAATTCCGTATCGGCCGCCCAGACTGTGCGCGATGGCATGAACATATCCGACATAGGAGCGGGTAAACGCAACGCCCGCCTTATACGCCGCCGAAAGCATATTGCGGCGCGCACGCATGTCGTCGCCATGCTCATAGGCCTCGAGCAAATTGTCGCGGATGAGCTGGACCGCCTGACGCGCCATCTTGCGCGTGTAGGGCGTGGTGCTACGGCCGATAAAGGCCTCGACAGCATGCGTCAGGGCGTCCATGCCCGTCTGCCCCGTAATGGAGGCAGGCAACCCGCGCGTAAACTCGGGGTCGTGCACCGCAAAACGCGGGATGAGCACAAAATCGTTAATGGGGTATTTATAGTGCGTCTCGTCATCGGTAATTACCGCCGCGAGCGTGACTTCGCTTCCCGTACCGGCGGTAGTGGGAACCGCAATAAGCAGCGGCAGGAGACGGTGGACACGCAACAGGCCACGCATCTTGTTGATGGGCTTGTTTGGCTGCGCAATGCGCGCCCCCACACCCTTGGCGCAGTCCATGGCTGATCCTCCGCCAAAGCCGATAATGGCCTGGCAGGCGCTCTCTCGATACAGCGCCGCCGCTTCCTCCACGTTTGAGACCGTGGGGTTCGCACGCGTTTCGGCATAGACCGTAACGCCAATCCCCTGAGCCGTAAGCGCACGCTCGAGCGATGCCGTGAGCCCCAAACGTGCAATACCAGGGTCTGTCACGATAAGGACCTTCTGGATCGAGCGCTTTTGAAGCACCGCGGGCACATCCTCGGCATGCTCCAAAATGTGCGGCTCGGTATAGGGCAGGATCGGCAATGCAATGCGAAAAACCGTCTGATATGTTCGGCACCAGGCACGACGGGCTAGATGCATAAAGGAAACTCCTATATTTGTTGATAGGTCAACATTTGCTCGACCGATTGTACTCAGCGGCGGTCAAAGACGGCCTGTCAATCGTTAATCAATCAACATCTTCATATCTCAAAATTGTTTTATTAAAAATCATTCCTAATAGGCTTCACATTTGGTTGCATTTATGGATAATAGAACTCGTCAAGACGCGCGTCCGGAGAGGGCCCTTACGGGACCGGACGAGCGCACAATCGCCATCGATCGAAAGGATCGAATCATGAAGTTTGTTTGCCCCGTTTGCGGTTATGTGGAAGAGTTCGACGGCGACCAGCTGCCCGAGGACTTCAAGTGCCCCCAGTGCGGCGTTCCCGGTTCTCGTTTCCTGAAGCAGGAGGAGGGCCAGCTCGAGTGGGCTGCCGAGCACGTCGTGGGCGTCGCCAAGATGGAGGGCGTCTCCGAGGACATCGTTGCCGACCTGCGCGCCAACTTTGAGGGCGAGTGCTCCGAGGTCGGTATGTACCTGGCCATGGCTCGCGTCGCTCATCGCGAGGGTTACCCCGAGATCGGCCTGTACTGGGAGAAGGCTGCCCACGAGGAGGCCGAGCACGCCGCTAAGTTCGCCGAGCTCCTGGGCGAGGTCGTGACCGACTCCACCAAGAAGAACCTCGAGATGCGCGTTGAGGCCGAGAACGGCGCCACCGCCGGCAAGACCGATCTTGCCAAGCGCGCCAAGGCCGCTGGCCTCGATGCCATCCACGATACCGTGCACGAGATGGCTCGCGACGAGGCCCGCCACGGCAAGGCTTTCGCCGGCCTGCTCAAGCGCTACTTCGGCTAAGCCAGCAACCTGAGACATAACCTCTAGCTCGATGAGGCCCGGACCGCATGGTTCGGGCCTTTTTCGTGCCTCACAAACTTGTTAACTACCTGAAATAGGACCGCCTTCGGCATCGGCTTCTCGTCAAAAACTAAGTGAGTAGACTTTTTGGAACTTGCCGAGCAGACCATCCATATCACTTTATAAAGCCGCAGGTAAATGCCTTGTTGCAAAACGACCTAGTCGCCAAAGTGCCAAAAGTCTACTCACTTAGATTCGCAGCCGTCCACGATCGAGCCATTTTGTGTCTAACGGGCATCTTTCCGTCGATTACTCCCAATTTTGTCCAGTCAACGAATAGTTCAGACCTGAGTAATGTCTCAGCCCTTTGCTCATCTGAGCTTTTATCACGATATTCAGCATCGAGCATCCTGCATACGGCCTTAACGATCGCGCGGAATCTATCCTCATCCGATATCTGTCTGTGTGTCAGGAGAAGCACATCGTAGCCCATGGCCTGAAGGGCCGTCATGCGGTCAGCGTCACGCAAGCCATCCCCTGCGCGTCCGTGCGAGGCCTTTCCCTGACATTCAATGGCCACCTGTCGCCTGCCGTCCGGCGAAGACAGAAGTATGTCGATATATACACGGGATTTTCCCACAATCGCTCGAGCACTTGTGCTTAGCATCACTTCAACATTAAGCTCTATGTCGCAAAAACCTTCGCCTCCCAGGGATCGCGGCAGTGCAAGTAGCAAATACGCCTCGACCTCAAAAGGCGACGCGGCACCCAATGGAACGAGTTGCGACACCGTCCTAAATCTATTGCCGTAACGTATCCCGCAAACATCTGAACAAAAACGGTCAAGGTCTCCGCCCAAAACCAAAGCGTCTCGACGCCATAAATTTGAGGCGGTGCCGTCCTCGGACGGGCAGCGCACCCAACCGAACGTTGTCGAGATCGCGCCCGAATCAATTGCACGCGAAAGCTCCGCCTCAAGTGCCGCAGGCAGAGGGCACACCGCAAACAAGCCACACATCTCCGCCAATACCAAAAGAAGCTGAAGATCCGTCAGATGCCGTGACATGATGAATGCCGTCAGTAGAGGAGACGTAATCAAAAATCCATGCTCCGTTTCCAGCACGGATTCCCTGGGGAGCTCACCAAGAAACAGCCGCTGCCTAATGCTGGCAGGACAAGTCCGTTTGTTTCTCGTCCGAACCAATGTATGCAACGGAAAACCGAGCGCGACCGCAGCCGTCGGGTTGCGGGCGAGATCATATCGCTGCCGGTCTTCTTCCGGTCGTGGAAGCGACGGACACAAAGCGCGGACTTGAGGAGGCAAACGCCAGTACCTAAAAGCCGATATGTCACAAAGTAGATCCTTCATAGGCACAGGAGAACACGAATTTCAACCCAGTCAGTCACGCATTGGCGCGAACGCACCAAAAATGGCGCCGAACGGACTGCCAAGTTTTCAACAGCCCTCCCCAACTGACCAAAAGCTTGCCGAAAGCTGAACGAGGCCCTGTTGAAAACCCTATTTTTTTCTTATGCAGAAACTTTGCGCGGCAAGTGAGTAGACTTTTTTGAGCATCCCGAGCAGGCCGGTCATCCTGCTTTTCAAAACCGCAGGTAGATAGCTTGTTACAAAACTGCCTGATCGCCAAAGTGCCAAAAGTCTACTCACTTAGATTGCAGAGTTCCCCAATGAGCTGCAATTCCAAGGTATTTAGCACTTTTGGACTCAAATCGTCATACTGGACAAGAATTTGACTTGAGTTTTCAGGGGCAGATGCGCCATCGGCACACCAATAACAGTCACTGATATCGACAAAAGGGATACTCGAGCGCGTGAGGGCCCGCACAAAAGAGCTTCCACCCGTTCCGCGCTCCGCAACCACGGTGCAGTAAAGGCCCGCGTCCGCATGTTCGATCGAGACCTCCCCCGCCGGAAACGCCTTCCGCACAAGCGCCGCCAGGCCATCGCGCGCCTCGCGAGCGCGCACGCGTACGCGGTTCACATGCCGCTCGTAATCACCCGATTCCAGTAAACGCGCTAAGGCAACCTGGTCAACAGAGCTCACCGACGAGGCGTAGAAGCCAAGGTTGCGCCTAAACCGCTCCATGAGCTCATCGGGCAACACCATGTACGCTAGACGCAACGCCGATGAAAGGCTCTTCGAAAACGTGTTGGTATAGATAACCGACTGAGCGGCATCGATTGATGCGAGCGCGGGAATCGGCTTGCCGGCAAGGCGAAACTCACAATCAAAGTCATCCTCGATGAGATACCGGCCTGGTCGCTCGGCGGCCCAGCTGAGCAGCGCGTAGCGACGCGCAATGCTCGTCACAAGGCCGGTCGGATACTGATGGGACGGCATCAGGTGAAGGACATCGGTCCCGCCTTTCTGCAAAGTGCTCAAGTCCACGCCCTCATCATCCAACGGGATATGTCGAACTTTGCAGCTCATAGCCTGATAGATGCGTGTCAGGCGTAAATAGCCCGGATCCTCAACGGCATACACCTTGTCGGCTCCAAGCAGCTGAACCAACATGGTATCGAGCAGCTGGGCGCCCGCACCGATAACGATGTTGTCGGGATCGACATTCATGCCCCTCGTCCCACGCAGATGGTGAGCGATAGCGCGTCGTAGCCGCGCGGTGCCCTGCGCCGGCGCGGTCGAAAAGATTTCGCGTTCGTCTTCGGATGCCAGCGTCGCCCGCAGTGCGCTTTGCCAAAGCCGCGCCGCCTCCAAAGCGGAAGGAGAGAGCGGGGCGAATTGCTCGGTCCGTCCGTTGACATCATGCGCGCTGGGACCCACAGAAACGGCATCTCGGTCGATACCCTCCGCAGCCAAAGCCAAAACCGGTGCATCCGGAAGCTCGCAAGCGTAGTAGCCACGACGCGGCAATGAGCAAATATAGCCCTCGGCAAGTAGCTGGCTATATGCATTCTCGATAGTAATGACACTGATTCCCAGATGACTGGCAAAGGCGCGCTTAGACGGCAGATGTTCCCCCGCCGCAATACGTCCAGCAACGATATCATCTCGAATTTGCTGGTAAACATACTCATAGAGCGATGCCTCGCCGCGTTTTTCCAAATTGTAGTCAAGCATGAGCCTATCACCTGACCTTATTAAGTCATTCAATCTGGTATTAGTCTGACCTTGTTATTATCTCGAAAACTGAGTATTTCGCCATGCCCAGCTCCCCGATAGGATGTTCCGTCAAGCAATGTACATGCCAATCAAGGGAGCAACCATGGCAGAACAGACCAGCAAGGCCGATCGCGTCAAACTCAATCGCGAGCTCGCGCAGATGCTCAAGGGCGGCGTCATCATGGACGTCACCACGCCCGAGCAGGCACGCATCGCCGAAGAGGCGGGCGCCTGCGCCGTCATGGCGCTCGAGCGCATTCCGGCCGACATCCGCGCCGCAGGCGGCGTCTCGCGCATGAGCGACCCCAAGATGATCAAGGGCATCCAAGAGGCAGTCTCCATCCCTGTTATGGCCAAGTGCCGCATCGGTCACATTGTCGAGGCGCAGGTCTTGCAGGCCATCGAGATCGATTACATCGACGAATCCGAGGTTCTCTCCCCTGCCGATGACGTCTACCACATCGACAAGACCCAGTTTGACGTCCCGTTTGTCTGCGGTGCCCGCGACCTGGGCGAGGCGCTGCGCCGTGTTGCCGAGGGCGCCACGATGATCCGCACCAAGGGCGAGCCGGGCACGGGCGACGTGGTCCAGGCCGTGCGCCACATGCGCAAGATCCAAAAGCAGATCCGCGACGTTGTTGCCCTGCGTGACGACGAGCTCTTTGAGGCAGCCAAGCAGCTGCAGGTTCCGGTCGAACTCGTGCGCGAGGTCCATGCCACGGGCAAGCTTCCCGTCGTGAACTTTGCCGCCGGCGGCGTAGCGACCCCCGCCGACGCCGCGCTGATGATGCAGCTGGGCGCCGAAGGCGTCTTTGTCGGCTCGGGCATCTTTAAGAGCGGCGACCCCGCCAAGCGCGCAGCCGCCATCGTCAAGGCCGTGGCCAACTTCACCGATGCCAAGCTCATTGCCGAGCTTTCGGAGGACCTGGGCGAGGCCATGGTGGGCATCAACGCCGACGAGATCGAGATTATCATGGAGGAGCGCGGGCGCTAGTCCAGCAGAAAGGATCGCACATGAGCGATTATGCAGACCAAACGGTCGCCGTGCTGGCGGTCCAAGGCGCTTTTGCCGAGCACGAGGCAAGACTGTCCGAGCTGGGCGCACGTTGTATTGAGTTGAGGCAGGCGGCCGATTTGAAGCAGGACTTTGACCGTCTGGTACTTCCCGGCGGCGAGTCTACCGTTCAAGGGAAGCTGCTTGATGAGTTGGGCATGCTCGAGGAGCTTCGTGCCCGTATCGTTGAAGGCATGCCCGTCCTGGGCACCTGCGCCGGCCTGATTCTGCTGGCTCACGACCTTGCCGCCCACGACGATAAGGGCACGCCGCGTTTGGCAACCATGGATGTACTTGTCGAGCGCAATGCCTACGGCAGGCAGCTCGGCAGCTTTCGAACCAAGGGGCAGGTATCCGGCATCGACGGTGAAATGCCGCTGAAGTTCATCCGCGCGCCCCGCATCGTCGAGGTCCACGGCGACGCCAAGGCCTTAGCGAAAGTCGACGGCCGTATCGTCGCCGCCCGTCAGGGCAACCAGCTCGGCGTAACCTTCCACCCCGAACTCGACGAAGACACCCGCCTCCACGAACTATTCCTACAAATGTAGGCATCGACATCAACAAACGAAACGAGAGTGGATAATCTTCCACTTAGAGCTTGAATGCAGGCTCAAACCGGGAGATTATCCACTCTCATTTTTTGGTGCAAATGATTCCTTGGGGATGCCGATGTTTTGGTACCGACAGCGAGCGCCCACCAGAGCGAACAAATTGGCATGAAAAGAGGACGGCATAGACCTTCTGGTCATGCCGTCCTCTTTGAATGACAAGTTGTCGCTCTGGTGGGCGCGCAGCGTCAACTAGTTACGCGGTTCGTAGAACCGCGTAACCCCTAAAAGCGGTTGCCGCGGAAACCGCCACCGTTGCGGCCGCCACGGTCGCCACCGCGACCGCCGCGGTCGTTACCACGGTTGCCGCCGAAGCCGCCACGGTTGCCGCCGCGGTCGCCATAGCCACCACGGTTGCCGCCGAAGCCGCCGCGACCGCCACGGTCGCCGCCACGGTCACCAAAGCCGCCACGGCCGCCGCGATCGCCACCGCGACCGCCACGGTCACCGCCACGGCCACCGCGATCGCCAAAGCCGCCGCGACCGCCACGGTCACCGCCACGGCCACCGCGATCGTCACGACCGCCGCGAGGACCGCGGTCCTCGTCCAGGCCCATGGCGACGAGCGGAGCAATGACCTTATCGAGAGCGGCCATCAGCTCGGTGGCCTCCTCGTAAGAAAGCTCGGGCAGGAGCTTCTCCTTCTTGTTGGCAAGCTCGACCAGGCCCTCAGCGGCATCCTCGGCAGCGAAGACGACAATCTTGCGCATATCGCCCTCGGCATCGTCGATGCGACCGACCAGGTCGGCAGCCTCAGCCTCGGCCATCAGGCCATCGAGCTCACGAAGGCGCATGCCCAGCAGGTCGGACATCTCCTTCTGCTCCATCTTGGGCTTGAGGTCAAGGAGCTTGATGGCGCGCTCGATGTTCGCCATGCGCTCGGCCTTGGCCTCCTCCTCCTTGGAAATAGCAAAGCGACGGCTGCGCAGCAGGCGGGCAGCCTTCTGCATCTTGTCCATCAGCTCTTCGTCATCGTAATCAGCGGCGGCCTCGACAACCTCGGCCTCCTCCTCGGCGGAAACCTCGTCAGCAGCCTCAACCTCGGCAGCTTCGGTCTCCACGGTCTCGGCTGCCTCAACCTCGGCAGCCATGGTCTCGTTCTCGGTCTCGTTCATGATCTCTTCGTTCTCAGACATGAGACTCCTTCTTGGCCCTCTCGGGCATCATCGCCCCATTCGCGGGGCCCGTCGCGCACTCTTTGCGCTTATAAATCATGCCTCTCGGCAAAACGTCCATTAGTTTATGGTGTCGTCCGTCAATCTAGCTGCAGAATCTATGTGCACACATTAATGCGACATGTGCGACTCGCG
>JAIHVJ010000304.1 GCA_022720335.1 Collinsella sp. | reverse complement strand
TGATTTGCGGCTTATAAGCCAAAAACAGTCCCTATTTCACCGCAAGTGATGGAGATGTTCCGTCTGTTGACGCGGCATCTGGCTTTCCCTTGTGGCTGACTTCGTCTAAGAGCTCCGCTGCGATCTCGCTGTTTTTGAACCTGATGCTGCAGTCTTCGTTCTTTGGGAAAGCTAGCAGCGGGATCGTTCCGTACCAGACAGTTTCTTCGTCAATTATCGCTGCACACAAACGTCCTTCTGCTCTGATGGCATACTCGACGTTCATTTCGGCCAAAGTCTCTTTTGCATCTTCACGCGGAGTCGAGGCAAGGTAAATCTCAAGGGCAATCCCTCGGGCAGCGGCGCCTTTGATTGCATCGCCGAGCTTTGCAAGGCAGGCGGCAGATACGTGGGGCGCGGCAATGAAGATGCTCTTGGCGGCGTCGACGATGTCTTCAACCAATGTCTCTACGGCATTCGCCGGCTCTATGAGAATGTTTTGATCGGGCTGCTCGCTGCCTCCGGTCACGTAGACTTCGTACCCAAGCTTGGCGTACGTCTTGAGTCTCTTCTGGTACATGCGGGCGAGCATGGGTATCGACAGGTCGACGTAGTCGAATATCTCAACCCGCTGTTTGCCGTCGTAGTTTCTATGCAGCCTGCCTGCCTGTTGCGTTACGCTGCCATCCCAGGCTATCGGCGTCGCAATAAACAAGTTGTCGAGATATGCAAGGTCGAACCCCTCGCTCAGGAGGCTTTCGGTGGCAACAATGATTCTGTGCTCGTGCTCAAAGCCGGGAAGCTTGCTCAATATCGCTTTCCTCTCTTTAGCATCGATTTCCCCGGTTAAGAGGATGGGCTCGTGTCCGCGGTCGCGAAGGAGCCTGCAAAGCTCCTCGGCATGCTTTTTCCTTTTTGAAAGCACAAGTGGGTGTCGACCGCTTGATGCGGCTTCGAGGGCATCGTCGACAATTAATTCATTTCTTGCCGTATGCGCGCACAGAAGGTCGAGAATCTGATTGAAGCTTGCACCGGGCTCGTAGGCCGGTAGTCGAATTCCGGTAAAACGAGGCCGTACGATGCGCTGGATGCCCAGCTGGATCGCTTGCGTTTTTGGATCGATGACATAGCGAAGCGGTCCGCAGAGCATGGAGAGTGCCCGCGTAAGACCGTCGGAGCGCTCGGGCGTTGCGGAAAGGCCGTATACGTATTTGGCCGGGGCAGACTTGAGAACAAGCTCGAGCTGCGGCGCGGCGGCATGGTGGCATTCGTCGCAGATAATGAGGCCGTAATTGCGAACAAGGTCCTTAACTATTGGCTCTCCGGTTTGGCGGTCTTTGCCAGACAGCGATTGAAATGAAGCGACGTCGATGAGGCCACTTACGGCGGTCTTGCCTCCTCCAATTTGCCCGATGATCGGAGGCTGCCTCTTGCTGATTCGTCCTTTTGGGGTTCGGACGGGTTCTCTGTTGTCCGTAATGTCGATAAATCGCTCGAGCTGGGATTTCCATTGGGTTATGAGTGCAGTCTTGGGAACGATGACGAGCGTTGGAAGACCAATGGTGGCAATAAGATAAGCCCCGATGACGGTTTTACCGAAGCCCGTCGGCGCGGACATGATTCCATCTTCGTACGAGAGCATCTGGTCAGCGGCGATTTGCTGTTCAGGGC
>JAIHVJ010000303.1 GCA_022720335.1 Collinsella sp. | reverse complement strand
GCACGGTCTGATTCTTGGGACTCTTGCCCAGCAGGACCGCGTCGTTCTTTTTACTCGTTCCCTCAATGAGCGCCGGCACCACAGTATGAAGCTCGCCCTGGTTATACTCGTGTGCCGTGGTCTCGATAACCTTAACCAGGCGGTTGAAACGCTCGAGAATAACCTCATGCGGCGTAGGATCGTCAATCTCGGCGGCCGGGGTACCGGCGCGCTTGGAATAGATGAAGGTATAGGCCTGAGCATAGCGGACCGTCTCAGCAAGTGAGAGCGTCTGCTCAAAGTCTTCTTCAGTCTCGCCCGGGAAGCCAACGATAATGTCGGTCGAGAACGCGATGTCGGGCATGCGGTTGCGAATGCGATCGACAAGGCCAAGATAGTCCTCGCGTGTATAACGGCGATTCATCTCTTTGAGGATCCGTGTCGAGCCCGACTGAACTGCCAGGTGCAGCTGCGGCATAACGGCAGGCGTCTCTGCCATAGCGTCGATAGTCTCGGGCAACAGGTCTTTGGGGTGCGAGGAAGTAAAGAAAATACGCTCTACACCCGTATCGCCCACGGCACGCAAAAGGTCGGCAAAGCGCGGCTTGCCAAACAGATCGCGACCATAGGAGTTGACGTTTTGACCCAGAAGCGTGACCTCACGCACGCCCTGGCGCACTAGACCGGTGACCTCGTCGACAATCTCCTCGAAAGGGCGGCTCTTTTCGCGACCGCGCACATACGGCACGATGCAATAGGTGCAGAAATTATTGCAGCCTGTCATGATGGGCACCCAGGCGTGATACTGCGTCTCGCGATGCCACGGCATGCTCATGGCATCCGTATCCTCATGCTCGTTGGTGCGGATATGACGCTTACCATCAAGGAACGCCTCGGCAATGAGCTCGGCCACATGTGCGATGGAATGCGTGCCAAAGATAACATTGACGTTATCGACGTTGGTGAGCAGGCCCTCACCATCACGCTGCGCGATACAGCCACCCACGGCAACCACGCGCTTGCCCGAAGGCGAAGGCGGCAGGCTTTTGCAGGAATTGCACTGACCGTACAGGCGAGTATCGGCGGCCTCGCGCACGCAGCATGTCATGAAGACAACAATATCGGCATGCTCGGGATCGAGCGCCATGAGGCAACCATACGAATCGAGCAGACCGCTCACGCGCTCAGAGTCGTGCTGATTCATCTGGCAGCCAAAGGTGCGGATAAAGTAGGTTTTACCGGCAAGAATATCGCGTACGGAACGCTGGTCCATGTGCATAAGTCCTAACGATGGAAGGGAGGCGAATCGAGGCAAGCATAAGCTATGCCACAGGCTTAACATCATCCATGACGACGTTATCCATAGCAGCTCGATTGATCTGGTGAACGTAGATAGAAAGGCGGATGGCCGTGCGCGACTCCCCGTTAATGAGGATGTCGGAGAACACGGGCGCGCAGGAAATATCAAAACCGGTTGGAATCAAAAAACCGCGCGCGATAGCCACGGCCTTAATGGCCTGGTTAACCGCACCGGCGCCGACACACTGGATGTTGACGGGTACACCATCCTTGACCATGCCGGCGATGGCGCCGGCAACGGACGCGGGCGATGATTTGCTTGATACCTTCAGGCAATCCATGAAGAAACTCCTGCGTTTAAAAGTACGTTTTAACTGCAATAAC
>JAIHVJ010000302.1 GCA_022720335.1 Collinsella sp. | reverse complement strand
TAAATTGTATCATCCAGTGTGGAACGAGGATGCCCGTTGCCGCGTGCGATGGGCTTGCAATAAGAGGAGAGCCATGTCGAAGCAAGCGGTCGTTGGAATTGTGGCGCATGTCGATGCCGGCAAGACCACGCTGGCCGAGGCCATGCTGTTCAACGCGGGTCGCATTCGCAAGCGCGGCCGCGTGGACGATGGTGATTCGCATCTGGACACTGACGCGATCGAGCGCGAGCGTGGCATCACGATTTTCTCGTCGCAGGCCGTACTCGACCATGGCGATACCCACGTCATGCTCGTGGATGCACCGGGGCATGTCGATTTTTCGGCCGAGGCGGAGCGCACATTGCGCGCGCTGGACTACGCGATTTTAGTTGTGGGCGCCAACGACGGCGTGCAGGGGCACACCGAAACCCTGTGGCGCCTGCTTGCACGCTATGACATCCCGACGTTCATCTATATCAACAAAATCGATTTGGAGAATCCCGGCCGCGATGTTTTGCTGGCACAACTTGGGCAACGTCTTTCCGAGGGCTGCCTGGATGCCAGCGAACTGCTGGCGGGCGGCTCCGTTCAGGAGGACGCTGCTGCGTTGGACGAGGCGGCGCTCGAGGAGTTTCTTGAGGCGGGTGAGCTTTCTGTCGCAATGCTGTCACGCATGGTTGCCGAGCGCAAATTGTTTCCCTGCTTTGCGGGATCGGCGCTCAAGGACCAGGGTGTGGCAGAGCTGCTCGACGGCATATGTGCTCTGATGCGCGAGCGAACATGGCCCCAGGAGTTCGCCGCGCGTGTCTACCGCGTGAGTCGTGGAGAGCGTGGCGAGCGTCTTGCCTGGGTCAAGGTGACGGGCGGCATGCTGCATGCCAAGCAGATGATTAGCGGACGTTCCGGTGCCGAGGCATGGGAGCAGAAGGTCGATCAGGTGCGCATCTATAACGGCGAGAAGTATGAGCTTGCCCAAGAAGTTGCCGCTGGCGGTATTTGTGCCGTGACGGGTCTTGCGCACGTTCGCCCAGGGGACGCCCTGGGTGCGGAGCCCGCGGGCGATGCGCCTGTCATTGCGCCGGTTCTCACCTATACGGTGCTTCCGGGCGAACACGATGTCCACGCGGTGTTCAAAGCACTGACAGAGTTAGCGGACGAAGATCCTATGCTCGGCGTAAGCTGGAATACTCATCTGGAGCAGATTCACCTGCAGCTGATGGGCGCCGTGCAACTCGAGGTCGTGCAGCGGGTGTTGGCAGATCGTTTTGGCCTTTCGATTGCGTTTGAGCCCGGCGGCATTCTCTATAAGGAGACTATTTCGCAGCCGGTCGAGGGCGTGGGCCACTTTGAGCCACTGCGCCACTATGCCGAGGTGCATCTGCGTCTGGAGCCGTTGCCGGCGGGCTCGGGCGTGCAGTTTGGCACCGTGACCTCGACCGACGAGCTCGATCTTAACTGGCAGCGTTTGGCACTCACCAACGCCATGGAGCGCGACCACTTGGGCGTGCTGACCGGCTCGCCCATCACCGATGTGTGCATTACGCTCACGGGCGGCCGCGCGCATGCCAAACACACCGAGGGCGGCGATTTTCGCCAGGCCACGTACCGCGCGATTCGCCAGGGGCTCATGCAGGCGCGTGAGGCCGGCGCGGCGGTGCTGCTGGAGCCGTGGTACCACTTTGAGCT
>JAIHVJ010000073.1 GCA_022720335.1 Collinsella sp. | reverse complement strand
TCTTTAAGGAGGTCAGCGGAGGATGAGAATCATCGGCGGCGAATGGCGCGGTCGTAAGATCGAGGAGCCCCGTGGTCGCGATGTCACCCGCCCCACGACTGATCGCGTGCGCGAGGCGTGCGCATCTATGGTCATGTCGGCATTCGATTTCGATTTGGACGAGGTTCGTGTGTTGGACGCCTTTGGCGGCTCCGGTGCCTTAGGGTTAGAGATGCTCTCTCGTGGGGCCCGCTCGCTCACGACGTTTGAGATCGATCGCAACGCCGCGCGGCTCATTACCAAGAATATCGAGTCGCTCTGCCATGACCGTGCGCGTTGGCGCGTGGTCACGGGCGACATGCTGACGAGTGCCTCACGCGGTCGTGTACCGGGCGGCCCCTTTGATCTGGTCCTGCTCGACCCGCCCTATGCTTTTGGTGCCGAGCCGGTCGAGGAACTGCTGCAGAATCTGGCCCAGCAGGGTCTGCTTGCGTCTGGCGCTTACGCCCTGTTTGAGCATGCCGCCGCCGATGCGGGCGCGCATCCGGCAGACTTTGAGACTGTACGTGAGAAGCGCTACGGCATTACCTCGGTCGACCTGCTCCGTTGGGTCGGCGATGACGATGGTGAGGGCGATAGCGCCGGCACCGATGCTGACAACAATGATGCCACGACGTTTCAGGAGGACGCCCATGAATGACACCATCAACCGCGTGATCGTCCCGGGCACCTTCGATCCCATCACGTTTGGCCATATCGATGTGATCCGCCGCGCCCGCCGCATCTTTCCCAGTGTGATCGTCGCTGTTGCAGAGTCGCAGGGTAAAAACGGTGTGGGCACCACGTTTATGCTCGATGAGCGCGTGGCGCTGGCCCGCGAGGCGCTCGGTGATATCGACGGCGTCGAAGTCCTGCCCTTTACCGGCCTCTTGGTCGACTTCGCTCGTGAGCAGGGGGCGGGGGCCGTGGTCAAGGGCCTGCGCGCCATGACCGACTTTGAGTATGAGCTGCAGCAGGCCGACCTCAATTATCGCTTGGATAGCGAGCTGGAGTCCATCTTTGTCATGAGTGCTCCGCAGTACGGTTACATCTCGAGCTCGGTCGTTCGCCAGATCGCCTCGCTCGGCAGCGATGTATCGACGTTTGTGCCGCCCAACGTGGTCGAAGCGCTCAGACATCGCTTTTCGTGACGTTTTTTATTGCCTGGTGGCATGTGGTAAACTAGCACGATGATATGTTACCTATGAAAGGAGGCCGGATGCCGGGCGAGAATTTTCCTGGCGATAGGATCGTCAGCTTGGTCGATGAGCTCGAAGGGCTGATCGAGGAAGCCAAGCCGCCTTTCGGCAAGAACGCTCAGTTCAAGGTCATCGACGCCGACGTGTTCTTCAACATCCTCGATGAGATCCGCATGAGCTATCCCGAGGAATGGCAGAAGTCCCGCCGTATCCTCAAAGAGCGCGAGGAGCTTATGGCTTCCGCCGCCGCTCAGGCCGATTCCATCATCGCCGATGCTCAGCAGCAGGCCCTCACCATTGCCGGTGAGCAGGAGATTGTCCGCCTTGCGCAGCAGCAGGCCGACGACATCCGCGATCGTGCCCAGCAGTACGAGCGCGAGACGCGTTATGCTGCCGAGGACTACGCAGAGCAGGTCTTTACGCACCTGGAGGAGAACCTCAAGAGCCTGACCGGCACCGTTACCCGTTGCCGTCAGCAGCTCAACGAGGGTGCCGCCCAGCAGAATGGTCAGTGGTAATGGCTGAGTTCCCGAGCGTTACCGTCGATCTTTCCGAGCAGCTCGAGTTTCCTGGAGATTCGTTTCCGCTGACCGGTAAGGTCGATGTCGCCACCTACACGGTGGGCGAGAAGGAGTACCAGCTACAGGACGGCATCGACTACGACGTTGTCTTTACCAATGCCGGTACCGGTGTCTTGCTCACGGGCATGGTTCGCGCGCACGCCACCGGCGAGTGCGACCGTTGCCTGGAGCCCGCCTCGTTTGATATCGCCGGCGAGATCGAGGAGTTTTATCTCTTTGAGGAGCCCGAGGATCCCGAGGCCTACGAAGACGGCTACGAGCTCCTGGGCGAGGATCGCATCGTCGATCTGGGAGAGCCCATCAACGACGCGGTCGTCATGGACACGCCGTTCGTTGTCCTGTGCAAGCCCGATTGCCGCGGCCTTTGCCCCACTTGCGGTTGCAATCTCAACGTCGAGCAATGCGATTGCGCCGCCCAGGCAGAGGCAGAATGGGCCGCTGCCACGGAAAATCCATTTGCAGCATTGAAGAATCTCAAGCTCGATGAGTAAAACTGTGGTAGTATCGCTACTTGCGCGTAATCGCCACACTGGATAGTTCATAAGGAAGGTCACTATGCCCGTACCTAAACAAAAGCAGGGTCGTATCCGCACTCACACCCGTCGTTCCGCCAACATGAAGATCTCGGCTGCGGCTCAGTCCACGTGCCCCCGTTGCGGCGCTGTTAAGCTTCCGCACCACGTGTGCCCCAGCTGCGGTTTCTACAAGGACCGCGAGGTTATCGTTACCGAGTAACGGTATACTCTGGATGCGATGCCGTTCCAAATGGAACCACAATGGCCGGCTCAATGAGTCGGCCATTTTTGTATAAGGAGTATGTATATGAGTAACGTTCGCGTTTGTGTAGACGTTGTGGGCGGAGACGAGAAACCTCAGGTTGTTCTCGATGGTATCGAGGCTGCGCTTGCCGCCGATCCCGATATCGAGGTCTTGGCAGCTGGTCCCGCCGAAATCGTCAATCCCTTTGCCGCTTCCCATGCGCGTGTTGAGGCCCTTGAGGCGCCTGACGTTATCGCCATGGATGACGATCCCATTCGCGCCGTGATGACCAAGCGTAAGTCGTCGATCGTGCTTTCTTGCCGCGCCATTAAGAAGGGTAATGCGGACGCGTTTTTCTCTGCCGGCTCCACCGGCGCCATGACCGCCGCTGCCACCGCCTACGTGACGCCGTTTAGGTATCAGGCCGAAGGCAAGAAGCAGCCGGTGCGCCCCTGTCTGACCAATGCGCTGCCCAATCGCGCCGGCGGTCTGACGGTGCTGTGCGATATGGGCGCCAACCCCGATGTTGAGGTTGATGACATGGTGCGTTTTGCTCAGATGGGTAGCGCCTATGCCCGCGTCGTCCTGGGCATCGAGCATCCCCGCGTGGGCCTGCTTGCCAACGGCACCGAGGACGAGAAGGGCTCCAACTTTACCAAGGCCTGCTTCCCGGCCATGAAAGCCGCCGTTCCCGGCTTTGTTGGTAACTGCGAGGGCACCGATCTTACGTCGGGCAATTTTGACGTCGTGGTCGCCGACGGCATGTCGGGCAACATCGCGCTCAAGGCCACCGAGGGCGCTGCCAAGTTTTTGCTGCAGGAACTCAAGGGTGCCTTTATGGCCTCGCTCGGCACCAAGATCGCCGCGCTGCTCATCAAAAAGCAGATGCGCGAGATTAAGGCCAAGCTCTCTGGCGACGCCAAGGGCGGCGCGATTCTTCTGGGCCTGCGCGGCGTGGTCCTGATCGGCCATGGCGCCACCTCGGTCGAGGCTGTCAAAAACGGTACGCTCGCGGCGGCCGAAGCCGTGCGCGCCGGGCTGGTCGAGAATGTCGCCAACTCCATGGACGGTATCGTTTTATAACAGCGGCGTTATGCGCCTCGGGGCGCACGTCGTGGGGTAGAATCAGAACCGTGTCTTGGTACCGCCCGGGCGGTACCATTCTTTTGGTATTCATGCACTATGAGAGGAAGCGCTATGGACCGCTCCGAAATCTTCGACAAGATCGCCGAGGTCGCTGCTGACGTTCTGGGCGTCGATGTTGCCGAAATTAGCGATGAGACCACCTTTGACGACCTCGATGCCAACTCGCTCGAGCGCCTGCAGCTGGTTACGGCTATCGAGGACGAGTTCAACCTCGAGATCGATGACGAGACTCTGCTCTCGCTTAACTCTGTCGCCGACGCCGTCGACGCGATCGAAAACGCCAGGGAGGCCTAGGTCTTGGCTTTGTCTGAACGACTTACGCGCGCCCAGGAAATTCTGGGCCACGAGTTCAATAATAAGGTGCTGCTGCGCGCGGCCCTTACGCATCCCTCGGCAGTCGAGGGCCAGCCGGTTTCTGCCAGCTATGAGCGCCTTGAGTTCTTGGGCGATTCCATTTTGGGCGCTGTGGTCGCACGCTCCCTGTTTGAGTCCTATCCGGAGTTTGACGAGGGCAAGCTCACGCGCCTGAAGGTGTCGCTTGTCTCGGGCGCTACGCTATCCGAGGTTTCTCACGAGCTGGGCATCGACGACATCATCATCTTTGGTGCCTCCGAGACCGGTACCGGTGCGCGCGGCCTGCATTCGGCCCTCGAGAACGTCTATGAGTCGCTCGTGGGCGCGCTGTACCTGGATGCCGGCTGGGATGCCGCGGCGGAGTTCATTCACCGTACGCTTAAGCCGCATTTGGCTTCCGAGCGTGCCGAGCATCCTGCGAACCCCAAGTCGTTTTTGCAGGAGTGCGTGCAGGCAGACGGCCACGAGCCTCCCGCGTATAAGCTGGTCGGCTCCGAGGGTCCCGCGCATGCGCCCACCTTTACCGCCGTGGTGCTCATCGACGGTATTCGCCAGGGTCGCGGCTCCGGCTCCTCAAAGAAGGAAGCCGAGGGAGCCGCCGCGCTCGAAGCGCTCGACCGCATGGGTTACACCACCAACGGCGTGATTCTGAACAAGAAGCACGTGTAAGCGAGGAACCGTGTATCTCAAGTCCCTCACGCTCAAAGGGTTCAAGTCGTTTGCCGACCGCGCCCACATGTCGTTTGAACCGGGCCTGACCGTCATCGTCGGTCCCAACGGCTCGGGAAAATCGAACATCTCCGACTCGATTCTGTGGGTCCTGGGCGAGCAGAGCGCCAAGCAGCTGCGCGGCCAGGCCATGGAGGATGTCATCTTCTCGGGCTCGTCAGCGCGCAAGCCGGTGGGTGTCGCCGAGGTCACGCTGGTGCTCGATAACTCGGACCATATGCTGCCCGTCGATTTTGACGAGGTCGCCATCACCCGTCGCATGTATCGCTCGGGCGAAAGCGAGTACCTCATCAACTCGAGTCCGTGCCGCCTGATGGACATTCAGGACATCCTGCACGATTCGGGCCTGGGCAAGGATACGCATTCCATCATCAGCCAGGGCAAGCTCGACGCCATTTTGCAGAGCCGCCCCGAGGAGCGCCGCGCTCTCATCGAGGAGGCCGCCGGCATCTCCAAGCACAAGCGCCGCAAGGAGCGTGCGCTCAAAAAGATTAAGTCGATGGACGAGCATCTGACGCGTGCTCGCGACATCAATAAGGAAATCGCCCGTCAGCTGCGACCGCTGGAGCGTCAGGTCGATCGCGCGCGCAAGTACAAAGAGCTGTCCTCGCGCGCGAACGAGCTTACGCAGATGCTAGCCGTCGACGAGCTGCGTTCGCTGCAGTCGCAGTGGAATGACTTGGAGAGCCGTTCCAAGGAAGGTGCCGCCGAGCTGGAGCTTGCGCAGTACCGCTTGGGCGAAAAGGAGCGCGAGCTCGAGAAGCTTCAGGTTATGCTCGAGGAAAAGGGCCTGTTTGTGGGCGACCTGGGCGAGCAGCGCCGTCATATGCAAGATGTGGTCGGCCGCATTAACTCCGACATGCGCCTGCTCGAGGAAAAGGGCCACAACATGGTGTCGCGCCTGTCTGACATGCGCGGGCAGATTTCGAGCTCCGAGCATCAGCGACGTCGCGTGGTCGAGGAGCTCGAGGACGCGCGTGCGCAGCTTGAGGAAGTGACCGGTGCGCACATGCAGGCCCAGGGCGACGTTGACGCCGCTGGTCCTGCTGCCGCTGAGCTCCACGAGCGTCGCGTTGCGCTCGACAATCAGATTTCGCAGCTCACGCGTGAGCAGCGCGATGTGCAGCGTGTGGCCGATAACGCCGCGCTCGAGCTCGCTAAGGTGAAGGATTCCTTGAGCAATGCCGAGGTCGAGGACAACATGTATGCCTCGCGCCTGGAGCAGATCGATGAACAGCTCGAGGAGGTCACGGCCTCGCTCGAGAGCCGTCGCGACCGCGCCGAGGAGCTTGAGGGCGCTCTTGAGGAGGCGCGCCAGGCTCAGGTCGATGCGCGTGAGGCCACCGAGGTCGCCCGTGCGGCCCTGAAGGACTTGCGTAATCGTGAGAGCGAGGCGCGCAACAAGTTATCCGAGGTGCGCTCGGAGCTTGCCAGCCAAAAGAAGCTTGATGCGCGCATGGCCGACAGCTCGCCGCTCGTGAGCCGTCTGGTGGGTGCGCTGGGCGATGACGTAACGGGTCGCCTGGGCGATGTGCTCGAGGCCCCGCGCGAGCTTGAGGGCCTGGTTGAGCAATTGCTCGCCGGCGATATCGATGCGCTTCTGTTCGACGATACGTCCGCGCTTGAGCGTGCCGGTCGTGCGGCTCTGGACCAAAAGAAGGCCTCGGGCGAAGCACTGCTGGTGGCGCGCGACGTGAGCGGCTCTACCGCCGCTGAGGGCGCTGCCGGTATCCGCCTGGTTGATCGTCTGTCCGTGCGCGCAGGCTACGGACCCGTCGTCGAGGCGCTGCTCGGCGGCTATTACGTGGTCGATGACTTGGCTGCCGCGCTGTTGGCGCCGGTCGTTGACGGTGTGACCTATGTGACTCCCGATGGCGCCCGCGTAAGCTGTGGCGGCCTGGTGCGCGTGGGCCTCGATGCTGGCGAGGCCTCGGGTGCTCTGGAGCGTAAGCGTCGCATTCGCGAGCTGGAGGGGCTTGAGCCCGATCTGGCTGCCGTGTTTGAGCATGTGTCGGATCAGGTCGTCGAGGCCAATGCGGCCGTCGAAGAGGCGCGTGCCGCTGAGGGCGATGCCGCCGGCGAGATCGCCCGTCTTGAAGGCGAGCGCCGCTCGCTGCTCTCCGAGATCGGCCGCTTGGAGCAAAGCGCCAACAATGCCGAGGTCGAGCGCGTGCGCATCTCCAAGCGCCGCGAGCAGGCCGCCGAGGCCGTTCGCGCTGCGCGCCCGCGCGTTGACGAGCTCACCCGTTCGCGCGACGAGGCCCGTGCGCAGGCAAGCGACCTGGTTCTTCAGATTGCCGAAGCCAACGACGAGCTCGATCGCGTGCGCCGTGACGACTCCGAGGCAGCTGGTAAGCTCGCCGATGCCAAGGTTCGCCTAGCCCAGACGAGCGAACGCCTGCGTTCGCTGAAGGGCCGCGTGCCCGACCTGGAGCATCGTCTTGAGGGCATCGACCGTCGTATCCGCGGAACACGCCAAGCCTCGCGCTCGCTCGAGCTGCTGCGCCTGCGCGTCGATCCCATGCACGAACGCTATTCTGCCCTGTTGGAACGCGCGTCGGATTGGGCAGCGCGCCTGCGTGACCAGGCCTCTCTGGAGGAGGCGGACTCCGCTTCGCTCAAGAAGACCATCGAGGATGCCAAGGCAGAGGTTGCCCGCGCTAAGGAGCGAGTCGATTCCGCCTCTGCCACGCAAAACGAGTTCAAGGTCGCGCGTGGCAAGCTCGAGGTGCAGGTCGAGGCTGCCATCAAGGCCATTACCGCCGATGGCACGACGGTGCTCGAGGAAGCGCTCATGCTTCCGGCGCCCACGGACCGCGATGCCGCCGAGCGCGAACTCAACCAGCTTGTGCGCCAGATCAACAACCTGGGCCCTGTGAACCAGGTTGCCATGGAGGAGTACGAGCAGCTCAAGCGCCGCGCCGATTACATCGAGGAGCAGCTGGCCGATCTGGAGAGCGCGCGCAAGGCGCTCACCAAGATCACCGTGGCTATCGACCGTAAGATGCGCAAGGCGTTCCTGGTGACGTTTGAGAAGGTCGATGCGAACTTCCGCGAGATCTTCGCCATGCTCTTCCCGGGCGGTCAGGCTCATCTGGAGATGACCGATCCCGAGCATCCTGCCGAGACGGGTATCGAGGTCGTGGCGCAGCCGCGCGGCAAGCGCATCACCAAGATGATGCTCATGTCGGGCGGCGAGAAGAGCCTGACGGCGCTCGCCCTGCTCTTTGCTGTGTACCGCACGCGCACGGTGCCGTTCTATGTGCTGGACGAGGTCGAGGCGGCACTCGATGACGCCAACCTGTCCAAGCTTATCGGCGCACTCGACGTGTTGCGTTCCGATACGCAGCTCTTGGTTATCTCGCATCAGCGCCGTACTATGGAGGACGCTGACGTCCTCTATGGCGTCTCGATGCAAGCCGACGGCGTCAGTCGCGTCGTCTCGCAAAAACTCGATCGCGAAACCGGAAAGGTCGTGAATGCATAATGGGATTCTTTGACGCACTCTCGCGCGGACTTGAGCGCAGCCGCGAGGCCCTCAACGAGGTCTTTTACTTTGGCGGCGAGGTTGACGAGGATTTTTGGGAGGACTTGGAGGACACCCTCGTTATGGGTGACATGGGTGCCGAGGTCGCCATTCAGGTCTCCGATGACCTACGCGATGCCGCGGCCAAGAAGAACCTCAAGACCGCTCCGCAGCTTCGCCGTGCCCTGGCCGAGCAGCTCGAGCAGCACTTTGTGCCCATCGAGTGCGATCCGTTTTCCGATACGCCGAGCTGCGTGCTGTTTGTGGGCATTAACGGTGCCGGCAAGACCACGACGGTCGGTAAGATCGCGAGCGCCATGGCCGCCCGCGGCAAGAACGTGGTGATCGGTTCGGCCGACACCTTCCGCGCCGCCGCCATCGAGCAGCTCGATGTGTGGGGGCAGCGTGCCGGCGTACCGGTTATCAAGCGCGACCGCGGCTCCGACCCGGCAAGTGTTTGCTACGACGTGCTCGACGAGGCCGACAAGCGCGGCAGCGACCTGGTGCTTATCGATACCGCCGGCCGTCTGCACACGAGCCCTGAGCTCATGCGCGAGCTTGCCAAGGTGGTCAATGTGACCCGTAAGCGCGCCGCCAATATGGCCGCCGGTCCCATGCCGGTTTCGGTCGTGCTTGTGATCGACGCCGCGACGGGCCAAAACGGTCTGAACCAGGCGCTCGAGTTTAACGAGGCGCTGGGCCTGGACGGTATTATCATGACTAAGCTCGACGGCACGGCTAAGGGCGGTATCGCCATGGCCGTGGCCGAGAA